>JBNKEN010000347.1:0-5086 GCA_050288805.1 Pseudoalteromonas sp. | reverse complement strand
GAGCGAACCTTCCCAAGAACAGTGAAAGCACGACCACAGCGTTACCCCAAAAATAACAATGCCGCTCACCTTAAGTGAACGGCATTACTCTTTAAAGAGCGCTTTTTTTTAGATAGCCGTTATCAGGCTTGAGGACCCGCGCTACGGATCGCATCCGATACGTCTTCATACTTGGCGAAGTTGGCGCTGAAGTCGCTGGCCAGTTTGGCTGCGTATTCTGCGTACTTGCCCTTGTCTTCCCAAGTGTTGATTGGGTTCAGCAGTTTGCTGTCAACGCCAGGTACTTCAAGTGGAACATCCAGGTTCAGTGCATCGATGTGCTGAGTTTCTGCATCGGCCAGCTTACCGCTGACGATAGCGTCAACAACGGCACGAGTTGTCGGGATATCGAAACGTTTGCCGATACCGTAAGGACCACCGGTCCAGCCCGTGTTCACCAGGTATACCTTGGCGCCGAATTCACGTACGCGCTTCATCAGCAGTTCTGCATACACGCCGGCAGGGCGTGGGAAGAAAGGCGCACCGAAACAAGTAGAGAAGGTTGATTCGATGTCTGAAGTTGAACCGATTTCGGTTGAACCAACCTTTGCCGTGTAGCCGCTCAGGAAGTGGTAAGCTGCCGCTTCTTCGCTCAGGATAGAAACCGGAGGCAATACGCCGCTCACGTCACAGGTCAGGAATACAACGGCCTTAGGTTCACCGGCGCGGTTTTCCAGTTTACGCTTTTCTACGTGCTCAAGCGGGTAGGCAGCACGGGTGTTCTGCGTCAGGCTGTCATCGGTATAATCTGGAGTGCGGTTTGCATCCAGAACCACGTTCTCAAGGATGGTGCCGAAACGAATTGCATCCCAGATCACCGGCTCGTTCTTTTGCGACAGGTCGATACATTTGGCGTAACAGCCGCCTTCGATGTTGAATACGCTACCCGGTGCCCAACCGTGCTCGTCATCACCGATCAAAAAGCGTGTCGGATCGGCAGACAGGGTGGTTTTACCTGTGCCTGAAAGACCGAAGAAAAGCGCCGTGTCACCCGCTTCACCCACGTTTGCCGAACAGTGCATTGGCAATACGCCGCGAGCCGGCAACAGGAAGTTCTGGACCGAGAACATGGCCTTTTTCATTTCACCGGCGTAATGCATACCTGCCAGCAGTACCTTACGCTGGGCGAAGTTGATCATGACGGTGCCGTCGCTGTTGGTGCCATCGCGCTCAGGGTCACAGATGAACGACGGTACGTTCATTACCTGCCAAGGCGGCAGATCTGCCTGGTTAAAGTTGACTGGTTCGATAAACATGTTTTTAGCAAAAACATGGTGCCATGCCGTTTCAGTTGTCACGATAACCGGCAGGTAGTGCTCAGGATCGGCGCCTACTTCCAGGTGAGAAACGAAGTGGTCGTTCTCGTTAACGTGAGCTTCTACACGCTCCCACAGGGCATCAAACTTCGCTTCTTCGAACGGGCGGTTAACGTTGCCCCACTGAATGTCATTCTGAGTGCTAGGCTCTTGAACAATAAAACGGTCGAGAGGTGAGCGGCCGGTACGACGACCGGTCTTAGCTACGAAGGCGCCGTTGGCGGCTAAATGGCCTTCGCCATTTTTAAGAGCGTGTTCGATTAGTTCGGCAACGGTTAGATCGACAAAACGGGTAGCGCTTGAAGTCATGTTTATACCTAAAAATAGTGAGAGATTGAACGGGTTCGTTTTAATATTCAGGTGTGTATTAAAACGCCAATTATAGTAACAGATGACGGCCGCAGATTCGAGCTTTTGAAGCTCTTAAAAGTCACATAATTGGCATGAAAAGGTGATAAAAATCAATGATACCGGTGTCATAAAAAACGATGTTAATTTTGATACCGGTGTCATTTTTTGGCGAGGTTCTTTTACATAAAAAAGCCGCCGCGAAGACAAGCTTGGCGACGGCGCTAAAAAGTCAGGTCGGTTAGTTGAAAATCGACTTGATCTCCTGCTCGTTAAAAACGTATTCCTTGAGGCAGTAGTGACAGCTGATCCGCACCTCGCCTTTTTCGACGATATCGTGCATCAATTCTTCCTGACCTACGTTTGCCAGCGCGTTAACGGTTTTTTCCCGGCTACAGGTGCACTTGAAACGAATCGGTTGCGGTTCGAACAGTTGCGGGTTGTCCTCGTGATAGAGGCGGGTCAGTACGGTTTGTGCATCCAGTTCCAGAAGCTCATCATTCTTGATGGTGTCGGACAGGGCCTCAAGGTGCTCGAAGTCGACCTCCGACTTCTCCTTGTTGACCGGTAATACCTGGAGGAACAGACCTGCTGCTTTGTCATTCGTGGTATCTGTGGCGAACCAAAGACGGGTTTTAAGCTGTTCCGACTGGGCAAAGTACTGCTCCAGGCACTTAGCCAGCGTGTCTTCGGTGAGCGGCACAATACCTTGGTAGCGTTCGCCGAGAACCGGGGTGATGGTGATCACCATATAACCCTTGCCCATCAGGTCGCTGATGCTGTTGCCTGTGATCTCGCCGTGAATACGAGCGATACCGCGCATGTTTTGCTGATGATCGCCGTTGATCACCGCATATTTTACCGGGCCGTCGCCCTGCAACTGAACGGCGATATCCCCTTCAAACTTGAGAGTGGCGGTCAGCAAAGTGGTTGCGACCAGTAGTTCGCCGAGCAGTGCCTTAACCGGCTCAGGGTAATTGTGCTCAACCACCATGTCGTGGAACGTCTGGTTGATTTGAACCAATTCACCACGAACGTCGAGGTTTTCAAAAATATATCTGTGAAGTAGATCTTGTTGCATCTAGCTGCGTACTCTAACTTGATTTGAATTTAATAAGCTCACGTCTTTGCTTTTTGTCCGGTTTGTGGGCCGGATGAGGAGCAAAGAAGGTGTTGTTTTTACGGGCGACGGCATTGGCCTCGCGTTTGGTTATACTGGCCTCGGATTCCTGGTACAAGGTTTGCGCCAAAGGTGCTGCCTGGCGTTTATCAACGACCTTGAGCACGGTCACTTCTTTCTCGTCGAACCCTTGCGCCAAGGTGATAACGGCGCCGGGCTCGACCACCTTACTGGGCTTACAGCGCTGACCATTATAATGCACCTTGCCGCCGAGCACCATTTCACGGGCCAGCGAACGAGTTTTGTAGAAGCGTGCGGCCCATAGCCATTTATCCAGCCTGACCGCTTCTTCGGTCGTTGTTTCGGATGTGTTTTTCTTCGCCAAAATTAAGCTTGTCTGAGCGGGTGAAAAGTAGGCGAAGATTACCATATTCGACCTGCTAAAAAAACTTAACCGCCCGAGATGTATCATTTGAGTTTACGAGTTTTTACATTTTTGGGACAAAGAGGGACAATATTCATATAAGCGCGCTTGTTGAATGAATACTGACGCGGTAGTATGAGACGCTTATTGATAACAAAAAAGTATATTATGGATTTAGGGTTAGCACAGCTGCAGCAGGGCTTGCGTAAACTCCCGCAGCGAAAAATCAGCTGGGGAATCGCCTTTGCGGCCGTGGTGTACATTGCGTATTTAACGGCCAAATCGATCTGGCTGCTGTGGCCGGTCGAGGCGGTAAAAGCTCCCATGGCAGAAATCGCGCCGGGCACCGCAAAGCATGTTGCCGCTAATATCAGAAAGATCACCGAACAGGCGATTTTCGGTGACGCCAAGGTTGAGGCGGTTGAAGCCAAACCTCAGCCTCAAGTGATCAATGATGCGCCGGAAACCCGGCTCAGTGTCAATCTGACCGGTGTGGTGGCGGCGAGCGGCGACAAGCAGGCGGGTCTCGCCATCATAGAATCTCAAGGGCAGCAGGAAACCTATCTGGTTAACGATGTGATCCGCGGTACTCGCGCCAAACTGGCGCAGGTGTTGCCCGATCGGGTTATTCTGGACGTAGGCGGCCGCTTCGAAACCCTGATGCTCGACGGCGTAAGCTTCTCCAAAAAGGTCAGCATGCCGGTGCCGGCGGCGACCAATGAGCTGAAGCGTTCGACACCTGAAGCGGACAGGGAAATTGACCTGTCCGATAACCGCGAGGTCAAACAGGCATTACATGAAACCAAGGAAGAGCTGCTCGAAGAGCCGGGCAAGCTGTTCGACTATATTCGTGTCACCCCCGAACGTGTCGAGGGTGAACTGGTGGGTTACCGCCTGAGCCCGGGCAAGGATCCGGCGCTGTTTGAAAAGATGGGATTAAAGAACAATGACCTGGCCGTTGCTATCAGCGGCTATGAGTTAACCGATGTACAACAGGCGATGCTGGCGCTGGAAGCGCTGCGCAACAGTACGGAAGCGACCATCACCATTGAGCGCAATGGTGAGTTGATCGACGTGCAATTCAGTCTGTAACCAGCCAAGGTTTGGAGTTAAAAAAATGTTTCGTGCGCTATACCGCAATAAAGTAAACAAGGGGCTAATGAAATATGCGGCCCTAATGGTTGCCGCCGGACTTTCATTTTCCCTGTCGGCCGTCGAGTATGCGGCCAACTTTAAGGGAACCGATATTAATGAATTTATTAATATCGTAGGAAAGAACCTGAATAAAACCATCATTATCGATCCTAACGTGCGCGGCAAGATCAACGTGCGCAGTTATGAGTTGATGGACGAGAGCCTGTATTACCAGTTCTTCCTCAATGTGCTGGAAGTGTACGGCTACTCGGCCGTAGAAATGGACAACGGCATTCTGAAGATTGAAAAGAGCGCCGACGCCAAAAAATCGAACGTGCCGGTCGTTGCCGAAGACGGCCAGGCCCAGGGCGATATGATGGTCACTCGGGTCGTGAAGGTGAAAAACGTCAGCGTGCAGGAGCTGGGGCCCCTTATTCGCCAGTTCAGCGACCAGAAAGACGGCGGTCATGTGACCAACTATAACCCGTCCAACGTCATGATGCTGACAGGCCATGCTGCATCGGTGAACCGTTTGGTGGAAATCATTCAGTTGGTGGATCAGGCCGGTGACAAACGGGTCGATATCGTCAAGCTGAAGCATGCTACCGCCGCAGATGTGGTTTCCGTGGTGGAAAATATCTTTAAGGACAGCGGCAAGGGCAACGTGCCCGAGTTCCTGATCCCCAAAGTGGTCGCCGATGAGCG
>JBNKEN010000346.1:0-4109 GCA_050288805.1 Pseudoalteromonas sp. | reverse complement strand
ACAAAAACAACCTGTTACCGCTTAACCCGGCACAAAATATCCTGATCGCAGGGGACGCTGCCGACAACATCGGCAAACAGTCCGGCGGCTGGACCATCACCTGGCAGGGCACCAATAACGTCAACCAGGACTTCCCCGGCGGTACGTCGATTTATGACGGTCTGCGCAATCTGATTCAGGCAGCCGGCGGCAGCGCAACCCTGAGCGTGAATGGCGAGTATCAACAAAAACCGGATGTGGCCATTGTCGTATTTGGTGAAGAGCCCTACGCCGAGGGTCATGGCGACCGGGAAACCCTGGAATATCAACGCGGCGGAAAAACCGATCTGGCGCTGCTGAAAAAGCTGAAGGCGGCCGGTATTCCGGTGGTTTCCGTCTTTATCAGCGGCCGCCCGATGTGGGTTAACGCCGAACTGAATGCCTCCGATGCGTTCGTGGCCGCCTGGCTGCCCGGCTCGGAAGGAAACGGGGTCGCCGAGGTGATTTTACAAAAGCCCGATGGCGGCATTCGTTACGACTTCACGGGCAAGCTGTCCTACTCCTGGCCGAAATATCCCACTCAGATCGTCAACCGCGCAGACCCGCATTTTGATCCCTTACTCCCCTATGGCTTCGGTCTCAGCTATCAAGACAGCAACGTGCTGGCAGACGATCTGGATGAATCGGTTGCCACCGCAGCCGCCGAGGTTCAGGCAAGAACGCTTTTTACCGGGACCATGCAAAAGCCCTGGGTAATGTGGCTGCTCTCCGGCGATGAGGCGATGGAGGTCAATTCCAACAGTCATCAGTTGGGCGCACTGGCTTATCGTACCGTCGACAAGAAAGTGCAGGAAGATGCCCGTAAAATCACCCTGGACGGCAGCGCTGCTGCGGGCGTTCGCATCGCCAGTAAAAGTCATTTTCGCGAAGACGTGCTCAGCGACTTGGCGGCAAAGGCCGCGCTCAGGTTCCACTATAAGCTGGACGACATGCCGAGCGACAAGGTGACCCTGGCGATGAATTGCGAAGGTACCGGCGACGCACCGGGTTCCTGCAACGCCGCCTTGGATATTACGGAGCAGCTCATGGCATTCCCCCCGGGCGAATGGCGTGAATTGTCGGTCGACCTGGCATGCTTTGCCGATAACGGCATAAAATTGGACAATCTGGTGGTTCCCTTTGAACTTGCGTCAAGGGGCAAGCTTGAAATATCACTGGCAAACATCGAATTTACGCCGGGCTATGCCGGTAAGGCCACAGTCTCATGTCAACACGCAAACTAGCCCTTGTTGCGGCAACCGGTGGCTGGCTGCTGAACGGCTGCGCTCTCGACACTGCGGCCGACTTTTCGTCGGCCAGCGGCGAGCAGGCGATACGCTCTGGCGCCCAGGTTCAGATAAACAAAAGCGCAGACTGGCAGCTGGTATGGCAGGACGAATTCAACGATTCGGCGCTGGACTTGAGCAAATGGAACATTGAAGAAAATTGCTTCGGCGGCGGCAATGACGAGCAGCAGTGCTATACGCGCCGCCCCCGTAACCTGTCGGTCGCTGACGGCGTGTTAACGATCACCGCCATCAGGGAAGACTACACGGGCCCGGCCAGGCAGGATGACGACCCGGGATACAAAAGCGGCAAGGAGCGAACTCAGCCTTACACCTCGGCCCGCATTCGCACGCTAGGTAAGGCCGCCTGGCGTTACGGACGCTTCGAAATCAACGCCAAATTGCCTTGGGGTCAAGGCACCTGGCCCGCTATCTGGATGCTCCCGGACGACAACCGCTACGGCAGCTGGCCCGCGTCTGGGGAAATAGACATCATGGAAGCGGTAAATCTCAAGGCGGCAATGAATGCCCCCGGTTTCTCCTCCCGGGAGTCGGAAGCGCGAATATTCGGCACCCTGCATTACGGCAGACCCTGGCCCGAGAACGTCTACACGGGAACCGGGTTCGCACTGCCGGGCGGTGAAAACCCCGCCGACGATTTTCACGTTTATGCCATCGAATGGCAACAGGATGAGATTCGCTGGTATGTCGACGATTATCATTATGCAACGCAACGCGCCGAGGGGTGGTACAGCCAGACCGAAACGGCAAAGGGCTGGCTCAGGAACGGACAGGATGCTCCCTTCAACCAGCCATTTCATTTGCTGCTGAACCTGGCCGTCGGCGGCAACTGGTCGGCCAAGGTCAATGAAAAAGGGGTCAACCCCGACATCTTCCCGCAATCCCTGATGGTGGATTACGTGCGCGTCTATCGCTGCGCGCCGGATCCGCTTACCGGTCAAGGTTGCGAGGCAATAAGCCCGAACGCCAAACGGGTGGCGGGTAAAAAGGCCCCGTGACGCTTCCCTGGCAATAACCGACGCCGCCTGAAGGTAAGTTCCTTCCGGCGGCGTTGTTAGTTACATCATCGACTTACAGTAATGATTAATAAATTCCTGGTGAGAAGGCAGTTGCCGCGCCAGGCGCTCGGCGTTCGACTTGATGTGTTCCAGGAAATCGTTCAGCTCCTTGTCTGACATCATATCGACGATGGGATGATACTGACGCGGCATCAGTCCCTGCCCCAACATCACCTGAAGCCAGGAATTTTCCGCAAACAACTCGTTAGGCACCTTAAATACCCGCCCGCTGTCGCGGAACAGATCGATACGATGCTTAAGGCTGGCGGGCACGTCCATATTACGGCAATGACGCCAGAAGCGGCTGTCGTCACGCTCGGTGACATGATAGTGCAGCACGATAAAGTCGCGAATATTGTCGACCTCATCTTTCATCTGGGCGTTAAACTCGTCTATATCCGCCTGCACTATGTGGTTTTGCGGAAACAACTGCATCAGGCGAATGATCCCGCGTTGGATAAGATGAATACTGGTGGATTCCAGCGGCTCGATAAAACCGGACGACAGCCCGAGGGCAATACAGTTCTTGTTCCAGTGTTTTCGCCGCTGCCCGGTTTTAAACTTGATCAGCCTGGGTTCGGTCAATAGCTCTCCCTCGATGGAGGCAAGCAACCTTTCCCGCGCCTCGTCGTCAGACACATATTTGCTGCAATACACCAGACCGTTGCCGACCCGGTTTTGCAGCGGAATACGCCACTGCCAGCCCCATTCGTGAGCGATAGAGCGGGTATAGGGAACAGGTTCTTCGACGGCTGAGGTTTGCACCGCCAGCGCAGAATCACACGGCAGAATATGGCTCCAGTCGTCATACCCCGTGTGCAGTGTTTGCTCGATCAGCAAGGCGCGAAAGCCGGTGCAATCGATAAACAGATCGCCCTCGACTAGCTGCCCCGATTCCAGCGTAAGCGAGGTGATAAAGCCGGTTTGCTCATCGGTGGCGACCGACGCGATCTTGCCTTCCTGTCGCCTGGCGCCGAACTCCTCGGCAAGGTTACGCAAAAACTTGGCATACAGGCCGGCATCGAGGTGATACGCGTAATTCACCCCCTGTTTGGGCAATACGGCAAATTTATTCTGTTTCGCCGCAAGGGTTTCGCTACTGTAGTCGCCATAGTCAGCGCTGATCCCCTGTTGCTTTCCCTTCAGCCAAAAATGTTGAAACCCGCAGGCCCAGCAGTCCTTACCCGTGCTGCCGAAGGAGTGAAGATAGTCCTGGCCTATGTTGCGCCAGTTTTCAAAAGCAATACCCAGTTTAAAGGTGGCGTTGGTCGCCGCCATAAATTCCTGCTCGTTGATGTTGAGCAACTGGTGCAGGGTCAAAAGCGGTGGAATAGTGGCTTCGCCGACACCTATGGTGCCGATCTCGTCCGATTCCACGAGGGTAATGTCCAGTGTTTTGCCCATCAGCTTGGCGATCGACGCCGCCGCCATCCAACCGGCCGTGCCGCCGCCGGCGATCACCACCTTTTTAATGCCCTGGGTGTTCATATTCATTTCTCCACTGTCATCGGTTCAGTTTGTTCAGTAACTGAGCTCTGATCTTCTTCGCTGCATTTTGATCAAGCTCGCCCAACACACCTCGGCGCTCTTTCGGGATATGCGCCAAGGCGTCGGGGTCGCCGTTAAAAACATAGTGCTCAAACATCTGCCGCCAGGCCTGTTTTTGGTTATCCGGCAAACCGGCTAAAGACAATAATGCCAGGCTAAGCGCGTCGCTGGGGTTCCC
>JBNKEN010000345.1:0-9298 GCA_050288805.1 Pseudoalteromonas sp. | reverse complement strand
CTGATGTTTTGCTAGACTTGTCAGAAAGCTTGGGAGGGCAAATTTGTGAAGCTTCTGATTCTGGGTATCTTGTACGGCGCATCTGCGGCAACAACCACGGTGTACCAATGTGAAAAAAACGATGTTGTAATCTACAGCCAGTTTCCTTGTGGTGAGGATGCGAAGGTATTAAACCTGTATACGTTGAAAGCCTCGACGCCGGACAGCGGGCAAAGACCCCAGGGGGAAGTGGGGGATTTTATCAAGTTGCGTCAGTTGGGGGTCGAACTCAGCAGTGTGCGCGATAAAATCACCCGTTATCGCCGTGAGCTGGAAGATGAACTGGCGATGCTGCGTCAACGGATGGGGAGCCTCGGGAATGATGAGGCTGCCGAGGCGCAAAAGCGAGATTTAACCCAGCAAATGACGGCGACCAATATGCGTTACAAGGCGATGATTGAGCGAGAGCAGCTGAATATCACCCGTATTGAAGTCGAGCAGAAACGCCTTAAAAATGAGGCGGGCGACAGTAGCCGCGCAGAGCAAACGGATGTTGCTGACTATATAAAAACGCGGGAGCTTGAGCGTCGGCTTACCCTTCACCTGAATAAGATTGCCGCCTACCAACGCGCCATGGATGGGGAACTGGCCAAGCTAAAAGCCGAGTCGAAAAGCCAAAGTGCCGAGGGGGATATTCACAGGGTCATCGGTATTCAGATGCAGAATGTCACAGCGAAATACAGCACCCTTATCGACAATGAACAAAAAGAGGTGGACCGCCTGCTTAAGGAGAAGGCGGCCCTGCAGCGTAACGGAGAAAACGCCGTAAATTAATTCGCTACCAGTTCCGGACCTATGCTGTGGCTGTCCAGAACCACGATCTGCGCCTTGCGGAAAAAGTTAAATTCCGTGGCGGTGGCGATAGTGTATGCCCCCATCTGCCTGGCAAGGATCAGATCACCGTTGCTGAGTTTCGGCAGCATGATGTTGTCGTCGATCACATCTATGCTGTCGCAGGTCGGTCCGGCCAGCACCGAAGGCATGGATTCTCCGGCCTCAACCAAGGGCTGCAACGGATAGGGCGATTCACCGAACATCAGACCGCTGAACGAGCCGTAGACGCCGTCATCCATGTAGTACCAGCGCTTTCCGCCGCGCTCGGCTTGCCCCATCACGCTCATCAAACTGGTGACTGCGCCGGCCACGATAAAGCGTCCGGGTTCGGCGATGAGTTTCAGGGTGTCAGGCAGCTTGCCGAGCGCCGCGCGGATCGGTGCGCAGAACTCGTCGATGGCCGTCACCTGTTCAATATAGCTGACCGGAAAGCCGCCGCCTATGTCCAGCGTGTTCATGGCCGGTAAACCCGCTTCAATCGCTTCACCGATCACCTGGTAGCTGCGTTCGATGGCCGAGACATACTTCTGCGGATCCCGTGTCTGCGAACCGACATGAAACGACAGACCTCTCACCCTTATTCCAAGTGTAAAGGCGTGTTCGAGCAGCGCTAATGCGTCTTCCGGTTTGGCGCCGAATTTTTTCGACAGATCCGCATAAGCGTCCTTATTCGGGAAGCTCAAGCGCAGCAGCAACTCGACCTTATCGGCAAACGGGATGAATTTTTCCAACTCGTCCCGATTGTCAAAGACGAAGGTGGTGCAACCGTAATCGAGCGCATCGCGGATATCCTGAGGACGCTTGATCGGGTGGGTGTGTATGGTGCGGGCCGGGGGCACGTTCTGGCTGCTGACGAGTTCCACCTCGCCGGTCGTTGCCAGATCAAAACAGGCGCCTTCTGCCAGCAGGGTGGAGACCACCGCAGGATGAGGCAGCGGCTTTAGCGCAAAATGCAGATCAACCCCCGGCAGCGCTTCTTTCAGCGCGCGGTACTGATGGCGCACCTGGTCGCAGTCGAGCAACATCAAAGGAGTGCCGTACTGGCGGGCAAGGGAGTGATAATAGCCGTGCTCGTTTTGCGGGCCTGCCGGCTCTTGTGTCGCAACAAGCGACTCGAAAGAAACAATAGACATAGCGTCTCCGGGTATAGTCGTAGAATAAACTGACCGCACTAACGAACAAAGCAAATTGGAGCGAGATTAATTGCCCGTTAAAGCAGTTAAATTCACTCTTGGATAGTTGCTCTATCGCCTTGGACATAACCGGGTGTTACGCTGTACTCGGATTGGCTATCAACAAGAATCCGCGCAATAATAGAACAATTTTTATTGAAGGCAAGCTTTTTTTGGTGCCGCCACCACCCGGTTGAGCAGGCGATGACGGCGGGGGGAGAATTTACTAATATTCGCTTTGAATATTAAGGGGTTACTGAGAAAGTAATGGTGGTGTCCTGAGCACTTTGTACGGTCGCATTTTGCTGCTGGTACAGAGTCACGTTTTCATCCACTACTTCAGGGTCGTCAAGGTGCGCGGTGCAGGTATAGGCGACCAGATATTCACCCGCAGGCAGGAAGGCAATCGTGAACTCGCGCAGCCCGCTTTCTTCATTCAGCACCACATCGGCGGTAGCAATCGGCGCATTGGCACCCGCTTGCTCATTTTCTTCATACAGATCCTGAGGCTCGGTGATACTCGCGTCGTATACATAGACGGCATGACCGAACAGACCGCCTTCACCGGCGAAAGCAACGTTGTCGGTTTCGCAGTTGATCGCAAGGGCGTCATCGACTGTACCGGCAATATCTTGCGTCGTTGCCAGGTTTTCCAGGCGTACGCCGCGGGGCTTCAGGAATATTTCATCACTGTTTTTATTGTTGGGGGCAACCAGCGATTTCTTCAGGTCGAATTCGAGCACGAATTCGTTATTTGCTTCTTGTAAGGTAAATCCGTCGAGCTGGATTTCCCCCATGCTGCCGTTACCGTTACGCTTCACGACCAGGGGGGCCAGGGTGCCGTCTTCATAAACAACGTGCGAGGTGTTTTCCAGATCCAGCGGATCACCGTTTACTACGTCTGCGCGCAGCCATACATAGGTTCCCGGTGCGACCTCTTTGTCGGTCAGCAGGGTGTAGATGTCGTCACCTGTGTAGGCCATCAGGTTTACCAACGTAGGTTTGGTTTGATCGTTGGCGTCGGGCGTTGCGAAACTGGTGTCTTCGCCGGTGTCGCTACGCAGTGTGATGCTGTCGAATGCGACCCAGACTGCGGTCAATCCGCTGACCGGCGCATCCGAGATACCGAGGGTCAGTGTGGTTGGTTGTGGGGTCGGTTGAGTGCCGGTTCCCTGATCAGCACTGCTGCCGTCGGACGAGGAACCACCGCAACCGCTGAGGGCCGCCATTAACGCACAACAAAGTAAACTGGTTTTGGTTTTCATGACCAACTCCTTGATATCGGTATTAGATTTAACAGGATTCTAGTTTGTGAATCTTAACCCCGGTTGAACGGAATTAAAGGGGCTTTGAAAATTATAGTAAAGTACTAGGGATGAGGTTGGGGTTTTGGAATTGGTAAAAAGGGATGGCCATCAGCCATCCCTTTCGATTGTCAGAATGTTTGGACGACCTTAACCGCATCGGTGGCGGCAGATGCGGAAATGAACCCTATGGTATCGGGGTTCGCGGCGACCAGTTTGATCACTTCGGCGTCGTCAGCGACTTCCTTGGGCGGTGTTCCCTTACCGGTAAACACCAGTTTCGACCAATATGCTTTCAGCTGGGAAGAAGACTTGTTGAGTACCTTTTGGTTGAACTCTTCGGTCACTGCCTGGCTCGCTTCCTGGCTGATGGGAATGACCTTGTTGCCGTTGCTGAACGACTTTTCCTTTCCGGTGAAAATGCGGTTGATGGCGTTAGCATCCAGGTTGCTGGCGTTACTTGGGTGGACTATGACCGCCACTTCGGCATAGGAAGCCATGCTGAAAAGCAGGGCGAGTGCGTATAGAAATTTATTCATGGGGCCTCCTAAGCTCAAAATACGGCATCTACGCCGAAGGAAATCGCTTCACTGTCACCGGCAACTGCCAGATCAAATGAATCGTCCTTGACCTTGTCATACTGGATCTTAAATGCGGCGGAGGAATGGAAATCCCAGCGCAGCCCCAGTGAGAGGGTGTTGTGTTTTTCCGGATCCGGGTCGCTGGCGCTTTTATCCTGTTCAAAGTCGGAATACGAAATGTACGGGGTAATGCCGTCGAAGCGATAGCCGGTACTGATCATATAGGTATCCAGGTTGCCGCCGAGATCCAGGCGGTTCAGTTCGGTCAGAATGAACCAATTGCCGAAATCGGCATTGACCGCCAGGCCGTAGAACTTACCGTCTCTTTCATCTTTACCGTCCCAGAAAACGCGTTCCCCGCTGATATAGCGCTCGTTGGTATAACGCATATGGGTTGCGCGGATTTCGAGCCAGTCGTTACTGACCTGGATAACGCCGCCAAGAATGTCTTTCCATATTTCCCTGACCGGTTCGAGGAAGAAGAAGTCGCTTAACAGCTTGTTTTCGGTGTCATCCTCCCGTCCGCCATAGATATTGGCGCTCATCGACCAGTCCCCTAGGGTACCGTTATAGAGCAGGTTAACCCCGTCATAATTAAAAATTTGCCAGGTGTAGTTGTCTGCAGGCGGTCGCATCCAGACATAGGCATACCCGACGTCGTAAAAATCAGAGTAGTAAAACAGCGGCAGGCGCTTTTTCCCGGCCTGTAAGGTCCAGTTATCGTTGAGCTCGTAGGAAATATAAGCCCATTCGAACTCGGCGTTGTAGTCGTCGGCACCGCGGGCGACTATTTGCGCCGTGGCGGAAAGACCCTCACCGAGATCGGCACTGGCCTGAAGGCCGAACAATGATTCCGGTTTGAAGGAAAAGCTTTCCGTATAGGCGCTGACGATGGGGTAGTCGGCCAGAAACGTCGGTTCTACGCCATATTGCGGCACGCCAGAACCGTTGAGTACTTTACCGCCGTTTACGCTGACAAAGCCCGAGATATTCACCTCGGCGCTGAGCGGCAGTGAGGTTACTGCAACCAATGCTATAGCTAGTTTTGTTTTCATACCTGAGTCCCGATCCTGTTGGTTTAATTATCGGCCTGCTAATTATAGTTAAATTAGTGACTTTGCAATGGGTGTGGTGGTTTTTTAGTCAAACGTTCGGGTTAGGGGGGAAAACGCTTAAGTTTGGTCTTTTGTCGGTCGATATGGATGTATTCGAAAACAAAATACCCCGACAAGTAGCAAAAAATAAAATTTAGTTAACACTTGTAATAGGTTAATTTGTTTTGTGCACCAAGAAACCATGATAAGGGGAACGGTATGCCCGAGGGCTTTTCCTTTAAAAATCTGAGCATCACAAAAAAAATTCATGCAATTACCAGCATCGCGGTTATTGCATTTATCGTCATCGTTCTAATCAATTATCTTGCAATGATAGACAATGGTCATGCCCTTGATGAGCTTGAAAAGTCGACCTATCAGGTGGTCAAACTGACATCGCAGGATGTCGGCCTGCTGGAAAAAATTGATGAACTATATACGCAGGCGGTCACCTTCGGAGACCAGGATATTCTCTCCAAGGCCGAACAAACTAAAAACCAGCTTCTGGATAATTTACAGCAACTTGATCGGGTGGCTGCCGGGTACGTGGCAGGCAACAGCCTGAATCAGCTCAACAGTTACGCACAGATTGCGCATGCGATTGCCAATGCGATGATCGAAGGCAATGCCGACTTCGCTAAAATTCAGCAGGATGCGCAGCGAAAAACGGAAACCTATGAGGCGCTTCTCGGTGGGTTTAAGCAGGCGCAACAGAAGGCCGATGCGCGTTTTTTCGAGCTGGTACAAAGCACCAAGGAACGTTCCGACGACGCCCTGAGGCTGATGCTGGTGGTTGCCTTGATATCGCTGTTGGCCCTGGTGCTGCTGGCCGTGATGATCGCCAGAGGGATCGGCCATGCCGCCAGCGAGGCGGCCAACAACCTGAAATTACTGGGTGAGGGAAAAGGTTCTTTGAGCACCCAGCTTAACGTGCGCTCGGAAGATGAAATAGGGCAGGTTTCCATTCACTTCAATGCCTTTATTTCGCTCCTGAAGGATGCCGTGGTCAATGTAATGTCGGTGGTGGAACCTTTGATGGAGAACTCCACGCGGCTGGTGCAGGGGATGGAAACCGCCGAAAAGGCCACCAATCAGCAGACCCGGGATGCGGAAGTGGTGCATCAGTCCATGGAAGAAATGAAGCAGAGCGTCGGCGATATTTCCCATTCCGCCGCTCAGGCATCCGAAGCGGCGCAAACAGCCGAAAGGGAAGTGGATGAAAGCCTTAAGCAGATCCAAATTTCCGTCTCCGAATCCCGTACCCTGAGCGATGAAATTAACCGCGCTGCTACCACTATTAATAAGCTGGCGGACGATACCCAGAACGTAACCCAAATCCTGAACGTGATCACCTCGATTGCCGAGCAAACCAACCTGTTGGCCCTGAATGCGGCCATCGAGGCGGCCAGGGCCGGGGAACAGGGTCGCGGTTTTGCCGTCGTAGCGGACGAAGTACGCGAGTTGGCCTCGCGTACGGCAAGTTCCACCAACGAGATCCGGGATCTGCTCAATGCCCTGACCTATTCGCTGGATTCGTCCGGCGGCTTGAAGGTGACGGCTGCTTTTAGCGCCTATAATACCCTGGATAACATCACCCGGAAATCGTCCACGGCCGCGCCTGATTCCAAGTCCGGCGGTGCTGGAAGTGTATCGGACGGCGATGAGGGTTGGTACACAGCCGACCTGAAGATCTCCCGGGATCTTGAATACGGCGGTGTGCACACCCTTGCGGCAGGCTATCATTTCGATCAGTATTATACCGACAGCGAGACCTGGAATGCCTCCGATTGGTTGAGAGACGTCCGCACAACCCTCAGCCAGGGCTCGGAAGGCAAGACCCGGACCCAGGCGCTGTTTGTGGAGGATACCTGGCAGATCGAGGACCACTGGTCGGTCTACCTGGGCGGCCGCTATGAGTGCTGGCGGGGATTTGACGGCCTCAAATCCACTGATACCGGCGCCGGGCTTGTCTCATCAGAGCTGGAGGACAGGGAGCAAAGCGACTTCTCTCCCAAATTTTCAACGACCTTCGTGCCTGCCGAGGCATGGCGGTTGCGCTTTTCCCTGGCGCTGGCCACACGCTATCCCACGGTGGGTGAACTCTACTACGGTGGTATAAATGCTTCGGGTATCATCCCCAATGCCAATCCCGAGCTGAAACCGGAAAGGAGTCTGGCCAAGGATTTTACGATCACCCGATTTATCGGCTCGGCCGGTGAGGCCCGCTTGACCTTTTTCGAGGATTCGGTGGAAGACGCCATCTACAGCCAGACCAATTCCTATACCCTGGTGAAAAACTTTCAGAACATCGACGAGGTCAGAACCCGTGGGATCGAGTTGGCCCTGAATATACGCCGGCTGCTGGTGGATGGACTGGGTTTGTTTACCAACGTGGCGTGGACCGATGCCAAAATTCTGCGCAACGACAATGTGCCGGAGAGCGTGGGCAAGGATTTCCCGCGGGCGCCGGAGTGGCGCGTAAAGTGTGTGCTGGACTACGCGCCCACGCAGAAATGGGCCTTCACACTGGCCGGCCACTATTCGGGAGAACAGTACGGCGAGCTGGACAACAGCGACACCGAGGGCGGATACGGCGGCATCGACGACTTCCTGGTTGTGGACGCCAAGTTCACATACCGGTTTTCCGGCAATTGGCAGGCCAGTATCGGGGTGGATAACATCACCGATGAACTCTATCACGTTTCCCACCCGTACCCCATGAGAACCTGTTTCGCCGAAATGAAATATATATTTTAACCAACAGCCAATTTGAAAGGAAAAGAAGATGAAAAAAGTCACAATCAACGCTGCACTGGCGGGTCTGCTCCTGGCATCCGTCATTTTCTGTCCCTTGTCCCGGGCCCACGACCTGTGGGCGACCATGGATGATTACACACCGGATAAAGGCGCCTCAGCCTCCCTGGCCATTTTCAACAGCCACCGATTTCCTGCCGATGCCAAAGATTATCTGGCGGCCGAACGATTGGAAAAGGCCTTATTCATAACGCCCAGCGGCCGGCAGGTGGCGGTATCTTCCAGGACGGACGGTACATTCGGCTGCCAAACTGCACTCACGGAGACCGGCACCTACCTGGCAATAGCACTCCCGCGCAACGGTTTTGCAACCAAAACCACCGAGGGCTACCAGCGGGGGAAGAGCAAAAAGGATCTGGAGAATGTGATCGAATGCCGTTACTCGCAAAAATTCGCCAAAACCGTATTTACCGTGGGCAAGCCCGGTGGTGAAACCTTTTCCAGGCCCCTGGGCCACGCCATGGAAATCGTGCCCCTGAAGAACCCCGCTTTGGTCAAAACCGGCCAGGTGTTGCCGGTCAAGGCGCTGGTGGATGGAAAACCGGCCCGCACTATTGTCTACGGCACCTATGCGGGGTTTTCCGAATCCCCTAACACCTTTGCCTATACCACGCGCACCGACAAGGAGGGCGTCGCCGAAATCAGGATGATTCACAATGGCGTCTGGGTGCTGATCGCCAAACGGGAGGAAGCCTACCCGGATGCTGCTGAATGCGATAAGCAGGCATGGGCGGCCTCCCTGACCTTTGAGATCCATTAGTGTAACCATGCGAGCAAGAAAGATCTACTTGTTCCTGGCGATGATTCTTGGAGTGTATACAACCTGCCTCCATGCCCATGGGGTTTCCGGAACCGCCAGTCGCGGAGGAATCGTCATCGCGGCCTCGTACGATTCTGGAGATCCCATGAGCTATTCCAAGGTCACCATATTCGGTCCTGGAGTGAAGCTGTCGTTTCAAGGCGGCAGAACGGATCGAAACGGCCGGTTCTGCTTCTTCCCCGACGGGCCGGGGCAGTGGAAAGTCCTGATAGACGACGGCATCGGCCACCGCATGAGCTTGCCGGTGTTTGTGGATGAAGGGCTGAACATGCTGCCGGAAAGCGCCGATGCCCATATCCCGATACATATGAAGAACGTTGAAAGGGCTTTCATGGGGGTGTGCCTGATATTCGGTGCAACGGGCATCGTTTATGGATTGCGGGCCCGCCGGACAATGAAGCAGACCGGCAGCATCCATAGGGCACGTGGTGAACCTGCTGGATAGAAAATACGCCGACTGTACCAGCGGCACGGCCAACGGGACCTGTTCACCGAGGCTGCCTTGAGGAACCGGCCAATGAAACCCATGGGCATCGCCGGCCGTAAAGCAGTTGGAACCTGATTTTCCCAGTCGCATCATGTCAGCCGGGTTTTCGATGGACCGGACCTTGCTGAAATGATTTCTGCAGCTCGAAGGTCG
>JBNKEN010000344.1:0-2972 GCA_050288805.1 Pseudoalteromonas sp. | reverse complement strand
CTCAGCATACTCTTCAGCCGCCAGTTGTTGAAACCCCTTGCCAGCCTTAAGCAAGCCACGGCACGACTCGCCGCCGGGGATGTCACCGCAAGAGCACGGATTGAAAAACTGAGCAAGGACGAAATCGGCCTGCTGGGCCTGGATTTCAACCACATGGCGGGGCGCATCGAAGAATTGCTGGCAGGACAACGACGCCTGCTGGCGGATATCTCCCACGAACTGCGCACCCCGCTGACACGCTTAAAAATGGCCGCGGGGTTGGCCCAGCTCAAGCAAAACGACGAAACAGCCCCTTACCTTGAACGAATCGAAAAAGAAGCAAACCGCCTGGATGCGATGATAGCCGACGTGCTGACGCTCTCGAGGTTGGAGGCAAACAACCAACCGCTGGATAAACATAAGCAGCCGTTTCAATACGTTCTTAACCCGATCATTGAAGACGCCGAGTTCGAAGCCAGGCAACAGGGCAAAGAGCTTATTTTCTCAGGCGCCAGTGACGCGAATTTTTCGTTCGATGCACGCCTGATCAGCAGTGCCGTTGAAAACATCTTACGCAACGCCATCCGCTACGCAGAGAAAGAAGTCCGGGTAACCCTCAAAGACACGGGTGAAGGGCTGGAATTAAACGTTTGCGACGACGGACCCGGCGTACCCGAATATTTACTGGGCAAGCTCTGTGATCCCTTCTTTCGGCAATCGGTTTCTCGCGAACGCAACAGTGGCGGCACCGGGCTCGGACTGGCTATCGCCAAACAGGCCGTGGCAGGGCATAATGGCACGCTGAGCCTTAGCAACCAGGACTGCGGCGGGCTGCAAGTCACCATCGCCCTTCCCTTTGCCGCTAACCGGCCTTAAGAACGAAGCCACCTTTGCGAATAGAATGATGTTTTACAGTGAACAAGTAAGCCTTATCAGCAACCAGCACGCGATCATCGCACACTGGAACTCGTGCCAATCCGGGCTGTTGGACACCCCAAGAGGTGCGTTATTTTACGCCTACCATATACCGGAAAACGCGACGACGGCGCTGGTCATCAGTACCGGACGCATCGAGTCGGCGGAAAAGTATCGGGAGCTGTTATGGGAGCTGACTCAAAACGGCTTGGCCTTTTTTATTTTGGATCACCAGGGCCAGGGGCGCTCCTATCGTCATCTGGCCGACAGCCATAAGGGCCATGTGCTCGATTTCAGTCACTACGCGGATGACTTGGCACTGTTCGTACAACAAATTGTTGCACCGAAATGGCACGGCAGCAAAGTGCTGCTCGGGCATTCCATGGGCGGCGCCATCGCGTTCGATTATTTAAGCCGTTTTCCCCATGATTTCGCTGGACTTTTTTTGTCTGCCCCGATGTTAGGCATTGAAACGGGCGGCATCCCGCTGTGGCTGACACGCCTGTTGGCCCGGCTGGCAATCGGCGCAGGATTCGCCGATACCTATGCGCCCGGACAAGGCCCGTATGTCGACAAACCGTTTGCAGAAAACCTGCTGACTCATGACGAGGTACGCTACCAGTTGTTCCGTCAGATCTACCGCGAAAACCCCGAACTGCAGCTGGGCGGCGCAACCTGGCGCTGGTTGAACCAGGCCCTGGCCCTGACGGACAGACTGCCACATCACAAGGTCAAGATACCGCTGCGGATCGCCGTTGCCGACGAGGAGAAGGTTGTCAGCAACCGGCGTATTGAAAAAGTGGCGGCGCGTCAGGAAAACGCCGAAATTCGCCGCTTCCCCGGCGCGTATCACGAATTACTGGCGGAAAGCGACATGGTGCGAAGGCCCGTATTGGAATGGCTCTATGAGTTTTGCAACGAATTGAACGATTAAGACGTAACCAGTTTAGGCCTGGCAACCGATACGGGATCTTGGTGGATCAGCACATCCAAATCGCAGTTGAATGCCTCTTCAATTGCACGTTCGACCTCGTCGGATACCTGATGGGCCTTAACCAGGGGCAGGTTATCGTCAAGTTCCAGATGCAGCTGGATGAATTTGATTTTTCCGCCCTGACGAGTGCGCAGATCATGGACCCCGAATACATCCGGGTGACTGGTGGCCAGGGCAACGATTTTTTCCTTTTCGTCATCCGGCAATTCCTTATCCATCAGGTGTGCGGCGCTTTCGTTGGCGATTTGCCAGCAATTGAGCAACAAATAACCGGCGATGGCGATGGCAAACAGCGGATCGGCATAGGCGACCCCCCAGTAGTTAAGCAGGATTGCAACCAGCACCGCGAGGTTCAACAAGAGGTCGCCGCGATAATGCAGCGAGTCGGCCTTAACCGCAATGGATTGCGTTTGCTTCAAAGCAAAACTTTGCACGGCGACGATAACCAAGGTACCGGCTATCGCAAACAGGCTGACCCAAACGCCAAGCAAACTGTGATGCACCTCGGGAGGATTAATCAGGCGATCAATGGAATGGAAGATAAGTAAAAACGCACTACCGGCAATAAATGCGGCCTGCCCGAGTCCTGCCAAAGCCTCGGCCTTGCCGTGACCGAAACGATGATCGTCATCCGCCGGACGCAAGGCATAACTTAACACGAAGAAGTTGATAGCCGTGGCGGAAATGTCGAGCAAAGAATCGGTCAGTGATCCCAGCATAGCCGCGGAACCCGAACTGAGCCAGGCCCACAGCTTCGCGAGGATCATCAGGCTGACCACTACTAAGGTCGTCACACTGGCAAAACGTACCCAAAATTCATAACTGCGTTTCACATTTATCTCCTCGCCATGTCGGCCGACCATGTTAGCATTTTTATCAATTATTGTTCTCGTTTTTGATATACTCGCGCCTAAATACATTCAGGTCAAAAACTAACATGCTGGATATTGTTTTATATCAGCCGGAAATTCCTCCTAATACAGGTAATATCATTCGCCTGTGCGCCAATACGGGCTATTCACTTCATTTGATCGAACCACTCGGTTTCGAATGGGACGACAAACGGGTGCGCCGCGCCGGGCTC
>JBNKEN010000343.1:0-3004 GCA_050288805.1 Pseudoalteromonas sp. | reverse complement strand
GCAACACGGCGACCGTTAATAAGCACCAAGGTTGCATCTGCACCAAGACCACGCAGACTGACCGCTGCGCCGCCGTTAGCGGTTGAATCCTGGTTGTTACCGCGAGTAGAGAATGTGCCGCTACCGGCTACAGGCATGCGCTCCAGCAGTTGCTGCAGGTTGTCATAACCCATGTTGGCGATATCGTCTTTGGAGATAGACTGAACGGGAGAAGGTCCTTCCATATCGGAACGTTTGATACGAGAACCTGTGACTTCGATACGCTCAACTTCTTTTGCGCCTTCTTCGGCTGCGGTTGCCATGGTAGGGGCTACTATGCCCATACCGAGACCCGCCAAAATTAATGCATGGCGTTTATTTGGAATAAACTGTTTCATCCTGGATTTCCTTGTTGTCATATTTTTATCAAGTGGTTACTAGAACCCGGCTATATGATTAACATTTTAACCCAGATGAAACAATCGGAAATTTTCAGCAAAGTGTAACCGTGTGTAATCTCTGCTTTGCACGTGAACACTTTTGCGCATATAAAAAAAGGCGAGAATTTATCTCGCCTTGTGTTTCATTAAACGTTCTTTTTCGCGGGACCAGTCCTTGTCCTTGGTATCGGCGCGTTTGTCATGCATCTTCTTACCCTTGGCCAGATGGAATTCCAGTTTAACCCAGCACTTTTTCCAATACATGGCGGTAGCGATAAGGGAATAGCCCTCGCGTTCGGTGGCGCCTATCAGGCGATCGATTTCGCGTTTGTTCAGCAATAGTCTGCGGTAGCGCATGGGGTCGCAGATCACATGGGTTGATGCGCTGTTCAAGGGCTGAATCTGTGAGCCAAGCAGCCAGGCTTCGCCGTTCTTGATATGAATGTAGGTATCAGAAATATTGACCTTGCCGGCGCGGATGCTTTTTACTTCCCAGCCCTGCAATTCGATACCTGCTTCGAACTTATCGTGCAAAAAATACTCATGACGCGCTTTTTTGTTGAGCGCTATGGTATTGCTTGTTGATTTAGGAGATTTTTTCTTTGCCATAATGGCGCCATTATACCCATAGCGTGCGCTTTTACATTCTTTTTTTTAACGAAAAGGCGGCCATGCCCGGGAACACTTCGTGAAGCCTTGGGAATAGCGCAAAAGCTTGTTAGAATCCCGCCAAAGACGAAGCCTGAAAGATAAACAGGCCATCGGGAGAATTCATGCCGATAGTAGAAAAAAGTGCGCTGGTAATGTACAGCGCCAAAGAGATGTACGATCTGGTCAACGACGTTGATGCTTACCCTGCATTTTTGCCCCATTGCAGCGATGCGAAAATCATTGAAAAAGGGGATGAAGGTATGACGGCAGGACTGGAAATCGCCAAAGCAGGAATGAAAAAATGGTTTACTACCCGCAACCGCCTGATCGACGGACAAACCGTGTCTATGACCCTGGTTGACGGACCGTTCCGCAGGCTTGAAGGTTGTTGGCAATTTACTCCGCTTGATGAACATGCCTGTAAGGTGTCGCTTCGTCTCGAATTTGAGTTTGCCAGTAAGCTGGTTGAAATGGCGTTTGGCAAGGTATTTAACGACGTGGCAAAGAATATGGTCAGTGCCTTTACGCAAAGGGCAAAGACCGTCTACGGGAAGCGCATATGATTAGGGTTGAAGTGGTGTTTGCCTTGCCTGATCGGGCAACCAGCTTAAGTTTGGAAGTGCCTGAGGGCACGACGGCGGAACAGGCGGTGATGCAATCGGGGATCGTAGAGAAATGTCCCGAAATCGATCTCGATAATCTCACGCTCGGGATCTGGAACCGAACCTGTAAATTGAATGCGGTGGTCAATAACGGGGATCGTATCGAGATTTATCGCCCGCTTATCGCCGATCCCAAGGATGCGAGACGTCGGCGTGCGGAAAAGGCGAAAGAGGAAGGGCGGGCCGACAAAATCACCGGCGGTCGGGCACGCGCCCGTTAAGCGGCTGGAACCTTATTGTTCCAGCGGTGTATTGAAATCGGCAGGCTGTTCGTAGTCGTGAGAAATAACCTTGGCCAGTTTGTCGTTTTCGAACTTCAAAGTCAGTAACTTACGTTGCTCGAACTCACGGTCGAGATTGAAGGTGTACAGGTAATGCCAAGTGTTCGGGTCAAAGGCGTCGGTGGCGACCGGCTTACCCAGCACGTAGATGACCTGCTCTCGGGACATGGCGATATGGAGTTTATCGACGTCCTTTTGTTCCAAAAAGTTACCTTGCGGAATATTGATTCGGTAGACCCAGCTTGAACAGCCCGCACCGGCGAGGGAAAGTACGGCGACGAGCATCAGAATGAAAGGTTTAAACGACTGCATGTTTTGTTCTAATCCTTATTTTTTATAGACCGCATGATACCTGTTAGGCGCGGAAGGTAAAGCCCCATTTGATTATTTGTCTTCGACCATGGAAAAAGAATTTAGTTTAACCGACACATCAGAAACCGATTGCTCGGGTCCTTGGTGGCTCTATATTGTCGAGACCCGGCTGGGACACTGGTACACGGGGATCTCGACGGATGTGGCAAGGCGATTTGCTCAGCATGAAAGCGGCAAGGGAGCAAAAAACCTGCGGGGAAAGGGTCCGCTCAGGTTGGTAGTGGCACTACCTGCGGGCTCGCGCGCCGAGGCCAGCAGGCTGGAATATCGGATAAAGCAGCTCAGCAAAGCGCAAAAGCGCCGCTGGGTTGTCGAGGTATTGAATCAAAACGCGGGTCGCCAACCCGCGTTGGCAAATGCGCTTTAGCGCGGAGGCTCGCACACCAGTTGTTCACCAGCGCCGCTGCCGTTATTTTTCATGGTTTATATCCGTATTTATTTTTCTATTAAGCTAGTTGTTATTTTGATAATCGACAGCTTTTTCTTTGGTTTTTGAAGAAGTTGAACCAAGGTTAAAAGCGAAGGTGGGAGAGAAGGCGACGAAAGCTAAATTCCGCCGCCATTTTATTTTCCTGCGGATCAGTACGAAGGATAGCAAACTATCTGTTTTACATCGCCG
>JBNKEN010000342.1:0-3285 GCA_050288805.1 Pseudoalteromonas sp. | reverse complement strand
TGCTTTTTCCCACAATGGATTTAAGCTAAGCTCGAAACTCATTGTTCGGATTTTAAAATATTCAACGCCCCAAAATGGACATGAATTATATTCGACACGTTGGGGTGGTTAAACAGACCGTTTTGGGATCTGTTGAACAGTTAGCTGTACTGAGATTTAGCCATGGAATATATAAACGTTGCTTCAGAGAACTGGCTCTATATTTTGTTGAGCGTAATTGTTGCCCCTGTTTTGTTAAAGCAGATGATTGGATGCCATATAAATTGGCATTCATGGAAGTTGGTTTCGGAACGAGACTGGGATGGAATCAAAAAACAAGAATATGAGTGCAGAAAATGTAAGGCAACTCAGCGAAAGGAAACCTAACAAGAGACTATGGCGTCTAAAGCGTGGCTGACGTTCGTACCTCGATAATGTTAGCCAAGTATTTATCGCCATTAGTAAGGTGTTAACCCCCAAACTATGCCTAAAAACTTCACCATCCCCCGCCTTACCACCGACAGAGGCACTTTTCGCATCGCAGGCTCGTGGTGCGGGGCACGCTCTGCACCCGTTGAAGTTCAAGTCGACTCAATTGAAATCATGGGCACCGACGGCTGGGTCGAGTTGGATCTAAAGAATGAAAACGTCATTGCGCTGATCCGAGAGCTGGCGCCGTCCGTACAAGATCACCTGCCGACGAAAAAGGTCCACACTTAGCCGGTCAAGCGAACGACCATGTTAAACGGTCCGGCCAGAGCCGACAGGGTGCTATCGGCTGCTTGTTTCCGTGCATGACCTATCAATTAAACCAACCGGTGAGGGAGTCCCTTATGTTGTCCAAATCCAGTCAATTTATCGGCCTTGCTGCCTGGCTGGCGGTGACCTTTATCGCCGCCTCTATCGGTGCTGCGGCATCTGTTCAGGCGGCAAGCTTTTATGCGCAGCTGATCCAACCCGAGTGGGCGCCGTCGGCCTTCGTGTTCGGGCCGGTGTGGACGCTTCTTTTCATACTGATGGCGTTTTCGGCCTGGCTGGTGTGGCGACAAGGCGGGGCTCGGAACGCCAAAACGGCATTGCTGCTGTTTGCCTTCCAGTTGGCGGTCAATGCGTTGTGGAGCTGGCTTTTTTTCGCCTGGCAGCTCGGGGTTATGGCACTCGCGGATGTGATTCTGCTGTGGGGCTTGATAGTGCTGACGATGAGGGAATTTCTACGCCATAGCAAGGTCGCCGTAATCCTGCTTATACCCTATCTGCTGTGGGTGACATTTGCCGCCGTGTTGAACTACAGGCTGTGGCAACTGAATCCGTCGTTGTTGGGGTGATTGCTTGCGCGCCGGGTATTCCAGTTATTTTTCGCGTGACGTGTCGAAGCCGAGCGGTTTTGTGCCGTTTTTCCAGTGTTTTGGTTAAATTAAACGCAGTTGAACTGCAGGAGGATTTTTTTACTTTACCTTTCGATGAAGCTCATTATAATGCGACGTCATTGCAGGGGCGTAGTTCCAATTGGTAGAACAGCGGTCTCCAAAACCGACGGTTACGGGTTCGAGTCCTGTCGCCCCTGCCACTCCTTTACTTCTTTCACCTTACTCCTTATATTGTCTAGCCAATCGATATTAGAACAGCGCTAAGCCCATGCTACATCCAAGCTACGCAGAGATATTTTCCGTCCAGTCGCTGGAACTGAAACCGCGTTTTCGCTCTGTTGCAGCAGGCGAGTCCGTAGAAAGCGAATTGCCAGAGGCGTTGGTTGCCGATATCAAACTGTGTTTTGTGCAGCCGGCACCGATGCACGTCGTCTGTATTGCAGGGCAGGGACCGGTCATCGACGGCGAAAAACTGATATTGCCTCAGGCATCGCTGGATACGCGGCAGAAAAAGGCGTTATGGAGCTGGTGCTGCGAGCAATTTGATGGAAACTAAACTTCTTACCCCCGCCGATTTGGCCGCCATCATGGTGGTGGAAACGGCCTGCCATTCACACCCCTGGAGCGAAAAGACCATGGTGTCCTGCCTCGAGGGGCGTTATTTCAATCTCGGCTTGCTGGATGACGGAAAATTGATCGCGTTTTACATCGCCGAGCAGGCCGGTCCCGATATCAGTTTGATGGATATCTGCGTTGCGCCTTCGCATCAGGGCAGGGGCCTGGCGAAACGCCTGATGCAGGATCTCGAAGACAAGGCGCTTGCGCGCGGCGGCGAAAGCATTTTTCTCGAAGTGCGGGCGTCGAATCAGTCGGCCATCGGCCTCTACCATGGTTGCGGTTATGCCGAGATGGGGGTTCGCAAGAATTACTATCCGGCACAAAACGGCCGCGAAGACGCCTTACTCATGGGGTTCACCCTCGGTCTCTAACACGAACTTAATCGCCGTTTCCAGTTTCAGCAGCAGGTAATGATCGTTGTGGGCGTTGCCTGCCCGAAGGGCGGCTTCCAGTTCGCCCGCCGCTTCCTGAATGGAGCTGAAACCGAAGCAACCGGCGCTGCCCTTGAGGCTGTGCGCCAGTGCCTGCAGTTGCTCCCAGTCGCGGGTCTGGTAGAAAACGTTCAGCTCTTCAAGGTACTCGGGAAGCTTGGCCTTATAGGTTTCGTTGAGCTGCACGAAGCGTTCGCTCTTAAGCAGGTTATCCCATTTATTTTGCTCGTCTTTCTGTACCTTAAGATAGGTGTATAGGGTGTGCTCGAGCTCATCCTTGTCGATGGGTTTGGCGAGCGCCCGGTCGCAACCGGCTTCCAGGTAGGTATCCACATCGTGCTTCATCACATTGGCGGTGAGCGCGATAATCGGGCCGTCGTAGGCGGCATTACGCAGCATTTCCGTGGCCTCCAATCCGCCCATTACCGGCATCTGCATGTCCATCAGGATCAGCTGGTAATCGTTCAGCAGGGCTTTTTCCACCGCCTCGGCGCCGTTTTTGGCGAAGTCGGCGGTGATGCCCCAGGTTTCCAGCAAGAGTTTCAGCAGCGCCCGGTTGTCGGCGTTGTCCTCGGCAACCAGTACGGTGGCATCGAAACTGATTTCATTGAGCGGATTGGTTTGTGTCTTACTGGCGATCAGCTCGTCTTCGCGCAGGTAATAGTCCGCGTGTTCTGATTTCAGGTTGGCGGCCACGGTAATGGTAAAGGTACTGCCTATTCCAAGTTCGCTGGTGACCTTAACATCGCCGCCGAGCAGTTGGGCGAGATTTTTGGAGATACAGAGTCCGAGTCCGGTGCCGCCGAAACGTCGGGTGGTGGTGGCGTCGGCCTGTTCGAAGGGTTTGAACAAACGGGTCATTTCGCGTTTGGAGATGCCGATGCCGGTAT
>JBNKEN010000341.1:0-7236 GCA_050288805.1 Pseudoalteromonas sp. | reverse complement strand
GACATTCTGGAAGGTCGTCTGACCCTTGAAGAGTTCAAGGGCCTGGTTGCCTGCGGCGGCTTCTCGTACGGCGACGTTCTCGGCGCCGGTGAAGGCTGGGCCAAGTCGATTCTGTTCAACGAACAGGCGCGCGAGCAGTTCCAGCGTTTCTTCCACCGCGAAGATACGTTCAGCCTGGGTGTCTGTAACGGCTGTCAGATGATGTCGACCCTGAAGGAGCTGATCCCGGGTACCGAACACTGGCCGCGTTTCGTGACCAACAAGTCCGAGCGCTTTGAAGCGCGCTTCAGCCTGGTTGAAGTACAGGACAGCCCGTCCGTCTTCTTCAGCGGCATGGCCGGTTCGCGTATGCCGATCGCCGTGTCTCACGGTGAAGGTCACGCGGAATTCAAGAGCGGCGATGCGGTACAGGCCGCGCTGGCGTCGGGCACGGTTGCGGTGAAATTCGTCGACAACTACGGTAACCCGACCACGCAATACCCGGCCAACCCGAACGGCTCGCCGGAAGGTATTTCCGGTATTACGTCTCTGGATGGCCGCGCCACCGTAATGATGCCGCATCCGGAGCGCGTATTCCGCGCAGTGTCCAACTCTTGGCACCCGGATGACTGGAAAGAGGACAGCCCGTGGATGCGCATGTTCCGTAACGCCCGTAAGAACGTGGGCTAATACCGGATTTATCATCCGTTACAAAAAAGAGGCTGCAGTTTGCAGCCTCTTTTTTTATAGTGAAATAAGCGAACCGGTGACAGGATGCCATGGTTAAACGATTTATTTTTATTCTTTTTCCCTTGCTGCTAATCGCGGGGCTTTACGTTTTTCGCGTTCCGCTTACCCTGTGGTGGCTGGCTCCCCATGCCCAAAACGCCGGGTTGGAGATCGCCTGCCTGAAATGGCGCCCGTCCGGCTGGAATGTTATCAGGGTCGAGCGGCTCTGCGTTCGTCACCGGGGCGGAACGGCAGAATTTGAAGACATAACGCTTTCCCGTCAAGAAGCGGTTGTCGCGAGGGCCGATATTTATCCTGCCCCCTCCGACGATGCGAATAGCCCCCTCGAACAGCTTTCTCTCTCTCTGCCCGAAGCGCGTCCGCTTTTGCAGGTGCGACACGTTGCGCTGTACCTTCCCGGTGTCGAAACACCGTTGCGCTTGTCATTAAAAGAAAGCGAACCGCATCATTTTAGGGTATCCGGCGATGTGGACACCGATCTGCGCGTCACCCCTGAGCAGATCTCGGGAATTTTGCGGCTTGAGGATAATCGAGCTTCCCCGCTGTTGCAAACTTTCCCTCTTTCGCTCGGCGACCTCGACATGACGGCGCACTGGCGTTTCAACGGCCTTGAGGCGAATGCGCAAATTGACCTGCGAGGTAAGATCAGCCTGCCGTTTAGCGGCTGTTCTCTGCAGCTGGCGAGCGGCGGAAGCGCCCTGTTGAGATACGAACCTGCATCAGGCCGGGCCGAGCTCGACCTGTCCGGCAGCGAAAACCGTCTTAAGGGAGTTAAAGCCTGCCTTTCAGCCGATGTCGGAAAGCCGCTGGCCGCTATCGGGGTGAATGTCCCGGATGAGGCAAGTCTGGCATTTTCTGCACCGCTGGTTTTTTCTCGCGGAAACCTTGAGTTCAATGGAGTAGCGCTTGCGGCGGAAGGGCTGAATTTTCGCATTAATGAACTGGCCTTTACCCCTAAGACGGGGAAGGGAAACCTCGCGATTGACTATTTCGCGCAGCAATCGGGCGGTTTGCAAGGCAGTCTCAGCGGCGACTTTGCGCTCCGGGACGCGTTCCTTGCGGGAAATTATAGTGCCCGGGCGGAAACGCTTGCGCTTGGCAAGATACAATTCAATTCCCCTCGTTTGCGGGGAAGCCTGGCATACAACAACGAAAGCGGATTAGAGGCGGACGGACAGCTGGTGATTTCCGAGGTCGGCCATGACGGAGCCAGGCTCAGACAGGCGGAAGTTGGCTTTCAACTGAGCCGGCCGACCTCGGGGAATCTTAACGTGCGCGGTGAATACAAGATAGATGAGCTTTCGCAAGGAAAGCTGACGGCGAAAGCCATAAGAGGCAGCTATCAAACTGGGCCGCAACAAGTCGAAAGCAGCGGGAAAACGGGCCTCAGCGCACAAACCCGGATCGAAAGCCTCAAACATGATCAGCTGCAGTTGAAGGGACTGCAAATACAAAGCCGGGTGGCGCTCGACGAGGCATTCGGCACCCAGCATAAGATTGCGTGGAACGGGGAAAGCATCACGCTTAGTCATAGTATCGGGGAAACCGCGATTCCCTTTACCGTGACAACCAATCAAATGCCTTCGCCGAAGCTACAGCCCGTTGTTAAACAATTCATCCCGGATACCGAACTGCTGGGGGGAACCTTAAGCATTGCGGTGAGCGGCGATTTACGCACGGCCGCGATGACGGCCGACGTAAAGGCTCACGATTTGACCATCGGCTACCGCGATTATCTTTTGCAGGGCTTAACCAGCCGGTTATCACTGGGTTACAGTTCAGCGGGGCTTAACCTCGCGCCGACTAAGGTCACTGTAAACCAGCTGAGAGCCGGTCCGGTGATCGACGCCATTGAAGGCAAGTTGCAACAAAGCGAAAAAGGGTTTTCGTTGTTCGATTTGACCGGCCAGGTGTTCGGGGGGCGTTTTTCCCTTGCTGAGCTGGTGCTGGATAACAAGCCGCAGCGGGGAATATTGCTGCTGCGCGGTTTGGATGCCGCCCAGTTGCTGAGTCTTGAGCAGGAGTCCGGGATTGGTGTCGTCGCGCGGGTGGATGCCGATTTGCCGTACAGATTTGATGAGAACGGCTTCACGGTCGAACAAGGAAGCCTCACCTCCAGCGGGCCGGGCCAGATCCGGATCCGCGACAGCGCGGCGTTCGATGCCCTGAAAAAGCAGCAGGCGGAGCTAGGTAATGTGCTGAGTCTGCTGGAAGAGTTGGATTTCAGGCAGTTGCAGGGGGAGGTCAATCTGGCCCGCGATGGCTGGCTTGATTTGGCCTTGTCCATTGAGGGGCGGAACGAAGCGGCGGAGCAGGACGTGAACTTTAACTATACTCACCGGGAAAATGTTTTTACCTTGTTTCGAGCCTTGCGGCTCAGCGACGAGATAAGTAAGAAAATGGCGCAAGAATATCAGCAAAAGGAGTAACCCTATGGTTAAAAACATGGCTGCGGTCTTGTTGGCTGGACTGATGCTAGGCGGTTGCACGCACAAGGTGGAAGTCTCGGCCAAAGAGCCCATTACCATCAATTTGAACGTCAAGGTCGACCACGAGATCCGGGTTAAGGTGGATAAAGAACTCGACACCCTGTTCGGTGATGAAAGCGAACTTTTCTAAGGAGAATGGAATGATATTACGTGCAATGACTCTGTTTCTGGTCGCCCTGGTTTTTTCATTTTCGGCCATGGCAATCAGTCTTGATGAAGCGAAAGCGCAGGGGCTGGTGGGAGAAAACAGCGCAGGTTATTTAGGTGTCATCAAATCATCGTCGGAAGTGGCGGCTTTGGTGAAAGACATCAATGCCAAGCGCAAGGTGAAATATCAGGCCCTGGCGGATAAAAACGGTATCACTCTGGCACAGGTTGAAGCCCTGGCCGCCGCCAAGGCGATTGAAAAAACCCACAGCGGCCATTATGTGGAAGTAAACGGACGCTGGGTAAAAAAATAGGCTCAGTGCGGTTTTCGGCAGCTCGCCAGTAGCTGCCGCCAGAAGGCCTCGCCCTTGCGCCGGGCCAGACGAATATTGTTGTCCGGGATCGACTCAGGATCATCGTAGTTCGCCAGTGCTTCGCTCATGCTGGCTTCACGGATCAGGTGCAGGGTAGGGTAAGGCGCACGGTTGGTGTAATTGGCCGGGTCGTCTTCGCTGCTGTCGGCAAACACGTAATCCGGATGGAAGTTGGCGATCTGGAAGGTGCCCTCAAAGTCCTGGGCCGCGAGCAAGGCATTGGCGAGATCAACCAGATCGAGGAAGTCCTCGAATTCGTCGAATCCTTCCGGGTAGATCAGCAAACTGGTTTCCCGCTCGGGGTGGGCCTTTAATGCCAGGCATTCATCGAGCATGTCCATGACGGCATCTTCGAGGGTCGAAGACTCACATACCCGGTAATGAATACTGTTGTTCTCCACTTCCTTGCGGGCAAAGGGGCAAAAATTGTATTTCACGATCACCTGGCTGACCCAGGCCTTCATGGCGTCGACTATGTGCCGGTTATCCACTGTGTTTCTCCGAATTCATTAAACGCTCGATAAGTTCGCAGGATTTAGCGACCGCCCCCTGATTAGCCTTGACCACCAAGGCACCGCGTTGTCCCATGCGTTTCGCCCGATCCGGCTGGGTGAACAGCGCCCGCAATCGGCTCGCCAGTTGTTGCCCGTTTTCAACCACCTCGGCGCCTTCTTCACCGAGCAGGGTCGGATAGACATGGGCGAAATTGTAATAGCTCGGGCCGGTGAGGACGGGAATGGAAAATGCGCTCGCTTCCAACGGATTATGGCCGCCGCGCTCGATAAGACTTCCGCCGATAAAGGCGATATCGGCAGCGCCGTACAGCAGACTCAGCTCGCCCATGGTATCGCCGAGCAACACCTGGCTCAGCTCGGCAAAGCCCTCGCTGCGGCGGGAGTATTCCAGTTCTTCGGCCTCAATCAGTTCCGCTGTCCGGGTGAATTGCTCCGGATGACGCGGCACCAGAATAAGCAAAGCGGTGGGAATGGTTTTCAGCAATTTCTTATGGGCCGCCAGCACCTGTTCGTGTTCACCAGAGTGTGTTGAACCGGCTATCCAGACGGGACGGTTTCGCCCCAATTCGTCACGCAATGCGTTTGCTTTTTGTCTTTGTTCATCGTTGAGGCGCAGATCGAATTTTATCGAACCGGTAACGGTCAGATTTTCTTTCTTCGCACCGAGCAGCTCAAAACGACGGGCATCCATGCCGTGGTGACAGGCGATGTGGTCGAGACTGCTGACCAGGGCGCGACTCAAGGAGCCCGCCTTCAGGTATCCGCGCAGGGATTTTTTCGACAGTCTGGCATTGATGACGAGCGTGGCGATCCCCTTTTTCTTTGCCGAGATAAGCAGGTTGGGCCACAGTTCGGTTTCCAGCACGCATAACACGTTAGGGGAGGCGGAGCGAAGAAATCGGTTGGCGGCACAGGGCAGATCCAACGGCAGATAGCGAACATCGACCTGGTCGGCAAAGGCGGCCCGAATACGTTCGCGCCCGGTAGGAGTGTTGCAGGTCACCAGTATGTTGAGCTCGGGGTGCGCGAGTCGCAGCGTTTTAATCACCGGCGTGGCCGCCATCACTTCGCCCACCGAGGCACAATGGATCACTAAGTCGGCCTTCGGCGCGCCGAATCCGAAACGTTCCCCCATGTGTTTGCGATAACCGGGGTTTTTGCCGCCGCGCAAAAAATAAAGGTACAGCACAATCCAGGGGCTGAGCAGGTAGAGCAGGAATGAATAGATTATCCGGGCCATGGCAAATGCGGTCAGGGAATAAAATACTAGTTTAACCTTAAATGCTTAGCAGCTAAACCTGAAAGGAAAAAATCCCGTTGCATCCTGTGTTATCCGAGGGACAATTTGCTACTATGCTGCGCAAGCAAATAATCTCAGACGGAACCCTATGAAAGCCAGTTTAATCAAAGCGGCCCTGGCAAGCGTAATGGGCTTGGCCACGTTCGGCGCACAGGCCAAACCGACGGCCTACCTGCCCATTGGTATGGATACCCACCTCGAACAGCAAATCGATCGTCTGTTTATCAAAACCACCGGAACCCCTATGGCCAAGCCTTACCGGCTGAGCGATATCGACAAGGCGCTGCGTTTGGTGCGCGGCAAAGACCCGGTGCTTTACCGCACCCTTGAGGCCAAACTCAAGCGTTATCGGGGCAAAGACGACATTTCTCAGACCGGGGTCCGTTTCAACCTGGATCACAAGCAAAGCGTTAAACTGGCCAATCAGCGGGGACTGACTTCCGACGAATGGGGCCAAGGGTTCTTTGAAGGTATTTGGCGACCCAATGACTACAGCCTGCTGCAGGTGGGGCTGGAATACAGGCTTAAGGGCGGCGATCTGGTGCCCTACAACAGCTTTTTCAGCCTGGCCGGGGAAGACTTGCAGTTGGATGTGGGTTACCGCGAGCACTGGTTTTCGCCGTTTAAAATGTCTTCGCAGCTGATCTCTACCAACGCCAAATCTTCGCCGTCCGTGACGCTGGGCATGGTGGCGCCGGCGCACAACTGGTGGAATCTTGACTTCGAACTGTTTTATTCACGGATGGAAGAGGTGGAGCAAGGCATCCTCTATCAGGATACCTGGCATGACGGCGCTCCTCATCTGGCAGGAACGCGTCTCAGTTTTGAGCCCCTGTCAGGCTGGAAATTGGGCTTCAACCGGATAATGCAGTTCGGCGGCGGACCGAGAGAGGTCGGTTTTTCCGACATCGCTAAAGCGTTTTTTGATCCGTCAGGCAATGACAATGCGGCCAATACCGGTGGCCGAGACGGTGAGTTGGGCGACCAGATGGCCTCGGTTACCTCAAGCATCTATTTTGACTGGGGCATGCCGGCCGAGGTGTATGTCGAGTATGCCGGTGAAGATACCGCCCACGATAAAAACTACAAGTTGGGCAACGTGGCGTTTAATGCCGGACTTTATCTTCCCGAAGTAACCCGCAATCTGGCGCTGAGGTTTGAATACTATAACTGGCATTCGCTTTGGTACGTAAATGCACTCTATCGTTACGGCAACACTCAAGACGGTTTTGTATTCGGTCACTTCGGTGCCGACATGCGTGATTTCGGCGATGCAATCGGTGCGAAAATGCATGGCCTGACCCTGGATTATACGGGTGACATCAACACACTGTGGCAGCTGAAACTGCTGACACTGCAAAACGCCGATACCGTTAAATACGACAGAGCCAATGAGATTCAGTTGTTAAACAGCCGTAAGGTAGACGGCTATAGAGTGGAAACGCAACTGGCATATGGCAAGGATGTGTATGCCGCAGATTATGCCCGCGCTTCCGTTGCTTTATTTTGGTAACTGCCGTGCGAGTGCTCTAAAGTTTGCAGAGCACTCGCACTTGACGGCTGAGTTATGAAATAATGACGCCATTTCCGGTCAAGTCTATTGTTTTTCACAAGGATCCCTATATGACAGCTACTGCCGTGCAGGCCAGCTATCTGGCCAGTCTCAACCGCCACCGCGCATT
>JBNKEN010000340.1:0-4407 GCA_050288805.1 Pseudoalteromonas sp. | reverse complement strand
CGGCTTCTACTTGTGTGATTGACTCTTAAGTTACCAAAATTCTCACCAGATACAATCTTTCTCGTCCCGTTACTCGGCCGGTTCATCGAACCTTTAACGGGAACATTCTGATGCAAATCAAAAAGAGCCCGCATTTTTAAGGTACAGAACGGTTTTTGAACTACCCTTGTTAGACTTGGTGCATTTTGTGCACTCTCCAGCTGATACAGAGGCTGGACGGGGATTGCCCCTGATTTTTGCTTTATCGTGGTGCAGGAATATTTTTCTTGCACTGTAATAAAGCATAAATATTTCTATGTTGTTCTGTAACCAGTGAAAATCACACACCGAAAGCTCGGCAGTATCTAGAAGCGCGGCGCTGTGGCAAGGATAAATTGAGCGATATCGCTTTATTGGGAGCCAAGCTATGTTATCTAAACGATTTTTCAAAACCAAGCAGGAAGCTGAAGTCACCTTTGAATTTGCCCACCCCGGTGCCGCCAAGGTCGCCCTGGTGGCCGAATTTAACGATTGGAAGCCCATGCCCATGACATTCGTCAAAAAGGACAGGGTATTTCGCACCAAAACGCGGCTGCCGAAGGATAAGCGTTTTCATTTCCGATACCTTATCAACGACAAGGATTGGGAAAATGACTATCAGGCTGACGCCTATCTGCCTAACGGTTTCGGTTCGGATAACAGCGTAGTCGACACCTCCAGTCATTAGTCGGGAGCCCCCGATGCAAGGACATGAGCAGCTTTGCTACCTGTATGGAATAGGCTACGAATATACCCGTTACAACGGGGAGCGGGCGGTATTTTCGCCCGAGGTTCGTTTGGCTGCCTTGGCTGCCTGCGGGGTGGATGTTGATGATGAGCACCAGGTGCTCACGCTTAATCACGAGCTTGACGTTGCCCCCTGGTTTTCGTTGCTGCCCCCCTGTTCCCTGGTGGAGGAAGACAAACCACGATTGAAGGTGCGCGTTCCGGAGTGCGAGCGCAGCGCGCGTGGACGGTTGCGCATTAAGCTAGATGAAGCGGAAGCACAGTGTGGCATTGACCTCTCGGCGGGCGAAGAGACCGGTAACTTTGTTTATCAGGGCGAGCGTTACCTCGAACTCGCGGTACCGATTGAGAGCTTGGGCGTCGGTTATTACAAAGCCGAGTTGGTGCTCGGTGAACGCACCGCGCAAACCGAGCTGTGGGTGGTGCCCGAACATTGTCATCAGATACAGAATAAGGCCATGATCGGGCTTTCGTTACAGCTTTATACCCTGCGTAATGAGCATGGCTTCGGCGTGGGGGATTTTGCCGATCTGCTGGCCCTGTCCCGGTCGGCGGGGCAGCTCGGGCTTGATTATATCCTGCTCAATCCCTTGCACCTGCTTTTTGACAATCAGCCCGAACGGGCAAGCCCCTACAGTCCCAACAGTCGTTGTCTGCTCAATCCGCTCTATATCTCGCCCGTTTTATGTGAAGATTTTCACCAAAGCGACACCATTGCGGCCTTGATGCGACAGCGAGATGTGTCGGAACGGCTCGATGCATTGAACAACGCAGAGTGGCTCGACTACAGTGCGGTGACCAAGCTGAAATACCGTATCTTCGAGCTGATGTTCGCGCGGTTTAAGGCCAACAATGACGCGCAACGGGTAGCGGATTTTACCGCATTTTGTCGCCGACGCAGACGGGTGCTGGCGGAACTCAGCGGATCCGACGCCGAGTATCGTCATTATCTGCAGTGGCTGGCGCATGGTCAGCTGGCCCGCTGCCAAAAAGAAGCATTAGACGCGGGCATGTCGATAGGCCTTATCAACGATCTGGCGGTTGGTTGCAGCGCGGACGGTATCGATTACCACAGCAACCGGGCGTTGTTTGCCGCAGGGGCCAGCGTGGGCGCGCCTCCCGATCCCTGGTCTGCCGACGGACAGGACTGGGGCTTACCCGCACTGAACCCGCTTGCCATCAAACAAAACCGATATACCTATTTCCGCGACTTGTTGGCGGAAAACATGCGTGAGGTGGGAGCGCTTCGAATCGATCATGTGATGGCGCTGCGCCGCCTGTGGTGGTGCCTTGCCACCGAGCGCGGGGTGGCCGGCTGCTATGTGTATTATCCGTTTGACTACCTGCTGGCGGCCGTGAAGATCGAGAGCAAACGTTGGCACTGCGCCCTGATAGGAGAGGATCTCGGGGTGGTTCCGCCCGAGGTCAGCGCCGCGTTGAAGCAGGCCAAAATTTTCTCAAATATATTGTTCTATTTCGAAAAAAACCATGAGGGTGAGTTTCGTCGTCCCGAAGAACTGGCCGAGGATGCCTTGTTGATGGTCGCCAATCACGATGTCCCCCCTTTCAAGGGCTGGTGGCAGGGAAGCGACCTCGAGGACAAACAAGCCTATTCTTTGTGGGACAACGCACAGCAATTTGCCGAAGCGCAACGTGAGCGTGAACGGGAGCGAGAACGACTGGTTCACTGGCTGGCATGCGGGCAAGAGTCCGGCATTTCCCTGGACAGCGAATATGGCGATGTTTACCGGGCCTTGATGCGGGTGCTGGCAAAGGCTCCGGCGAGGTTGCTGACGCTGCAGCTCGACGATCTCGACGGCCAGATCCGTTCGGTGAACATTCCCGGCACCGACACCGAATACCCCAACTGGCGTCGCCGCCTGTTCCGAGGAACGAGTGAAATTTTATCAGACAATCAGCCATTTATTAACGAATTGCTGCAGTTGAGGCAGCGCGGAGCAAACAGGTGACAATAACACGTATTCCCCCGGCGACCACGGTCGATTACAGCCAGCAGTCAGCGGCGCTGCAGCGAGGCGTTTTTGCCGATCCCTTTTCCTTTTTAGGTCCGCATAAGGTCAACGACCAGCAATGCGTTGTTCGTGTCTTTCTGCCTGGGGCCGAAACTGTCGTCATTTGCTATCAAGACAAAAAACACGAGATGCTGCGTTATGGCAAGAGTTCACTGTTTTCTTTTGTCGGGCCCTCGGGTCTGCGCGACGGCGAATACCGCCTTGAGGTGCAATACCCTCTTGCGGTTGAAATGATGGATGATTGCTATCGTTTTTCAAGTGCGCTGGACACCCAGGCCCTTTATCTCTTTAACGAGGGTACGCAGCAGCAGGCGTATCGCCACCTCGGCGCCCATTTCATCAAACATATGGATGTCGAGGGGGTGAGGTTTTCCGTATGGGCGCCGAATGCGCAAAGTGTCAGCGTTGTCGGTGATTTCAACCACTGGCAGCCGAACCGCCATTTTATGCGCAAACATCCCGCGTGCGGAGTCTGGGATCTGTTTTTACCCGGGCTGGTGGCCGGCCAATGCTACAAGTTTTCCATCGTTGCCGGTGACGGAACGCGGCTTGAAAAGGCAGACCCTTATGCCGTTGCGATGCAGCATCCGCCGCACACCGCTTCGGTACTGGCTCGCCTGCCGGATGCGCTGAAGCCGGGTGACTCGGCGAGTGAACAACGGGCCAAACGCAATGCGGTCGATGCGCCCGTCAGTATCTACGAGGTGCATGCCGCGTCGTGGCGCCGTCATAGTGACGGCAGCTATTATTCCTATCGCGAACTGGCCGAAACCCTGATCCCCTATGTGTTGGATATGGGCTTTACCCATATCCAGCTGATGCCCGTCAGCGAATATCCGTTCGACGGTTCCTGGGGTTACCAGCCGGTAGGTCTGTTTGCGCCCACCAGTCGCTTCGGTTCCCCTTGCGATTTTGCGTATTTTTGTCGGGCCTGTTACCAAGCCGGGCTGGGGTTAATTCTAGACTGGGTGCCCGGGCATTTTCCGTCCGATCCGCACGGTCTGGCCCGTTTCGACGGTACGCACCTGTACGAGCATGCGGACAAGCGCCAAGGCTTTCACCCCGACTGGAATACCTATATCTATAATTATGAGCGTGCCGAGGTGCGCAGTTTCCTGTTGTCGAGTGCCAATTATTGGTTCGATCAGTATGCCATCGACGGGCTCAGGGTGGATGCGGTGGCTTCCATGCTGTATCTCGACTACAGCCGTCGAGAAGGTGAGTGGGTTGCGAACCAATACGGCGGGCGTGAAAACCTGGCCGCTATCGAATGTCTTAAACAGGTCAACCACAGCTGTTACGGAAACTATCCGTGGGCCATGATGGTCGCCGAAGAATCCACCGCCTGGCCGGGGGTCACGCAAATGACGGTGCATGGTGGCCTGGGTTTCGGCTACAAATGGAACATGGGCTGGATGAACGACACCCTGAAGTATATGCAGCTCGATCCCATCTACCGCAAATACCATCACCAAGAGATGACCTTCTCGCTGGTTTACGCCTACAGTGAAAATTACATCCTGCCGCTCAGTCACGACGAGGTGGTGCACGGCAAGGGGTCGCTGCTGGAAAAAATGCCCTGCGACGACTGGCAGAAGTTCGCCAATCT
>JBNKEN010000339.1:0-8499 GCA_050288805.1 Pseudoalteromonas sp. | reverse complement strand
GTCCAAGTCCAAGGGCACCTTTATCAAGGCGCGCACCTATTTAAATCATTTGAACCCGGAATACCTGCGCTATTATTTTGCCGCCAAGCTCAACGCCGGTATCACGGATCTCGACCTCAATCTGGAAGATTTCGCCCAGCGCGTGAATTCAGACCTTGTTGGTAAAGTGGTCAACATTGCCAGCCGCTGCGCCGGATTTATCAGTAAAAAATTCGACGGCAAACTGAGCGACGTGATCCTGGACCCACAGCTGCTGGATGAATTCCAGATCGCATCCGAGTCGATTGCCACCCATTACGAAAACCGCGAGTACAGCCGCGCGATACGTGAAATCATGGCCCTCGCGGACAAGGCAAACCAGTTTATCGACGCCAAAGCGCCATGGGTGCTGGTCAAGAACGACGAAACCTTGCAAGAAGCCCATGAGGTTTGCAGCATGGGTCTGAACCTGTTCCGCATCCTGATGATCTACCTGAAGCCGGTACTGCCTGCGATGGCCGAGCAGGTCAGCAGCTTCCTCAACGACGAACTGCGTTGGGACGAGGTCGCCACACCGCTGTGTGACCATCAAATCAATCAATTCAAGGCGCTGATGCAGCGTGTTGAAATGGACAAGGTAAATCAAATGCTGGAAGATTCTAAAGAAAGCCTGAACGCCGAGCCTAAGCTGGACCCGAACAGCCCGCTGGCCAAGGAACCCATCGCTGCGGAAATCGAATTCGACGATTTCGCCAAGGTTGACCTGCGCGTTGCGCGCATCGCCAAGGCCGAGCACGTTGAAGGCGCCGAAAAACTACTTAAACTGACGCTGGATCTCGGCGGTGAAACCCGTCAGGTGTTCGCTGGCATCAAGTCGGCTTATGCCCCTGAAGATCTCGAAGGCAAACTGACGGTGATGGTCGCCAACCTGAAACCACGTAAGATGCGCTTCGGCATGTCGGAAGGCATGGTGCTGGCGGCAGGTCCCGGCGGCAAGGAAATCTACGTCCTTAACCCGGATGACGGTGCCGAGCCCGGCATGCGCGTCATGTAAAAATTGAAAACGCCGCAATCGCGGCGTTTTTTTATGGCAAAGTTAACACCACCTTGCCGAGATTCCGATTGTCCGCCAACCTGGCATGGGCTTCGTTGGCATTCTGCCAGTCGAATACCCTGTCGATTTCAGGCTGCAATTCACCCTCACTCAACGCCTGATAGAAATCATCACAAAACGCGGCAACGAGCGCTGACTTATAGGCCACAGAGCGGTTTCTCAGGGTCGATCCGTGCAATGACACCCGTTTTTGCAAAAGCCGGGCAACGTCAAAACGTTCTGCATAGCGCCCGCCCAAGATGGCCAGTACCACTATCTGGCAGTCCATCGCCGCCACCTTTAGGTCCCCGTCGAGATAGTCTCCCGCCACGGGGTCGACGATCACATTGGCCTCAAAGCCCGCGTCTTTCATCGCTTTGGCCCAGTCATGGCGGCGGTAATTAAGGGCCAGGTCCGCGCCGATTTGCGTTGCAAATGCGCATTTTTCATCGCTGCCCGCGGTGACCACAACGTTGGCGCCGCAGTGCTTGGCAAGCTTGATGGCGGCGCTGCCGACGCCGCTGGCGCCGGCATGTATCAGGGCCGTCTGTCCTTGCGAGAGCCGCCCGTAACGAAACAGGGCGTCATAAGCCGTAAGGTACGTCTCGCATACGCCGGCCCCTTGCCGGTAACTGAGCGATTCGGGCAAAGGCAGCAGATGTGAAACGTCGATTGCGACATATTCGGCGTAGGCTCCGCCGCTGCAAAGGCCCGTCACCTTTTTGCCGAGCCATTCCTTCCCCACCCCAGAACCCAAGGTGACCACCTCCCCGGCCATTTCCAGGCCCAAAATCGGGCTGTCGCCGGCAGGCGGCGGGTAACGTCCGGCCGCCTGCAGCAGATCGGCGCGATTAACCCCTATTGCGTGGATTTTCACCAACACCTGGCCCGTTTCAGGAGCGGGAATGGCGATTTGTGCAAAATCCAACCGCCCGGCAGCATCCGGGGTCAGATATTTCATAATATTCACTTGCAATACAGTTCCTTCGCGTCAAAATAAACTGAAAACAACTATAACATCAAAACGAAATGTTACGCAGGTGCTCACCTGATCACAGGTTTTTCCACAAGCTTCACTGCAGCGTTCCAATTCAATGTTATTCTTAAAGATACTCTCAGGAGATCATCTGCTATGACGGATTACACGGCCATCAAAGCCATATGCGACGAACTCTACCTTGCCGGAAAACAGGTTTCCTTCGGCGAAGTGTTTTCCCGTGCCGGTGGCGACAAGGCGGAAGTCATGGCGCATTACAAGCAATGGCGCGCGGAAGATCACAGCGCCTTAAAGCAAAGCCCGGCGCCGGCGGCACACGCGTACGCGGGTGCCTACCCGCCCGTCCCGCCGCCTCCTTCGCCGGAGATGATGAGTAACGACCCGCATTTTTCATCCGCCTTTATGGATGCCTTCAAACAGCAGACCAAAGATTATGCGGCGCAGATGACCCGCACCCTCAAGCTACAACTGGCCGATGCCATCGAAAGCGAGAGTCTTGCGCTCAAAAATGCCGAGCGACTTGAAACCGAACTGTTTGAACTGAAAGAAAAATACATGGACCTCGAAGAGCGCTTCGAGGCCAGACAGCAGCAGCTCGACAGTCAGAGCTCAAGCCTGGAAGAACAGCAACAGGTGCTGGTCCGCCAGGAACGGATGCTTAACGAAAAAAATGCCGATCGCCAGGCCGAGCTCAATGCCTTGCAGGAAGCCCATGAAGCCGAAATGACCGAACTCCAGCGGTTGGCCCAGCAAGATCAGGCGAATTTGCGCGAACAGGTCGAGGCATTAACGGCGCAAGGCGAACAGCTAGCGACAGAGTTAGCTGCGGCGCAAACCTTAAGTACCGAATTACAGGCAAGGGTTGCAGAGTTAGATGCAACCAAGACCGAACAAGCACAAATCATTACAACCCAGTCTCTCGAGTTGGAACAGACAACGAGTGCGCACAAGGCGGAAATAGACGCCCTGGTGCAAACCCATCAGGCGCAGCTCGACAATGCCCAAGGGGACGCAAAGGCCAAGATCGGCGAACTGGAAACCCAGCTGGGAGAGCTGACCGCTCAGGTAGCCACCCTCACCGAACAGAGAGACGAAGCAAGACAAAGCCTCAGCGCCAGACAGACGCAGATCAACGAACAACACGCCGGCCTGGAACAGCTCAAACAGCAATACGACGAGCTGGAACAGCAATTGAGCCAAAGCCACCAAGAGCATGATAAGGCCATCGAGGCGCTTAGAGCCGCTCATGCCGAGGAATTGGAAACAGCCCGAGGCGACGCCGGCAAGGAAATCGACAAACTCACCGCCCGGCTTACCGAGCTGGAAGGCAAGCTGGCCAGCACTCAGGAGCAGCGCGACGAAGCCCGCAACGGCATGACCGCCCGACAGACCCAGATCAACGAACAACACGCCACCATAGAGGCGCTGAAACAACATCAGATTGAGCTGGAAAAACAGTTGGAAGCGCTTAGCGGCGACAAAGAAAGTGCCCTGAGCCAACTACGCGAAACCAATAAACAGGAAATCGCACGCCTGGAAGAGGCTCACCAGGCCGCGCAAAAGGCGCTGAATCAGGATCACCTGTCTCTGCAACAGCAGCACAAACAAATCGCCACCGAGCTTAATGAAGCACGCAAACTTATCGGCAATCTGGAAAAAGCGTTGCAGGAACAAACGGCCCTCAGCGACACCCTGCAAACGTCCGGCAACGAGCTGAGCGAACGCCTGATCAAAGAACAGGCTGCCCATGAAGCAGCCATCAAAACGCAGAAAGAACAGCACGACAAACAACTGGCCCAGGCCACGGCCGAGCAAGCCGCCGCATTCGCCAAACTCAGCCAGGAACACGGGGCGCTTAAGCAGAAACAGGATGAAACCAAAACCCAACGTGACGAAGCGCTTGGCAACCTGACAACCCGGCAGACGCAGATCAACGAGCAACACGCCCGTATCGAAGCACTGCAAAAGACCATCGAAGAGCTTAACACCGCAGCAGAGCAGCAGAGCAAGGAAACCCAGCAGGCACTTAAAAGTGCCGAGACAAAGCAGGCCGAGGTACTCAAACAACAGGCCAAGGATTATGAAGGTCAGCTGGCAACGCTGCAAAAACAGCTGGATAAGGTAGCCGCTGATCACAGCGACGAGATCAAACGCCTCAAGGAAAAACACGCTAAAGAACTCAGTACCTTTGACGGCAACAAACAATCCGCCTTGAGCGAACTGGAGGGCCATTACGGCAAACAGCTTGAAGAACTGAATGCCGCCCTCAAACAGGCCGAGGCCCATGAGGCTGACGCCCTGAAAGCACAGAAAGCCGAACTGACTTCGGCTGCCAAAGAACATGAGCAGAAGCTCAGCGAGCAAATCGCCGCCCTGCAAAATGCACTGAAAGAAGCAGAAAAACGCCGCGAAGAAGCGCTCAAGGCGCAACAAAGCGACGCGCAGAAAGCACTCCAGCAACACGAGCAGGAAGCGGAAAAACAGCGTGCAGCGCTGCAAAAAGCCCTCGACGAGGCAGAAACTAAACACCAAGACGCCCTCGCCGCTCAGGCCAAGGAACTCAAGGCCGGTGCAGAACAAACCGAAAAGGCGCTTGAGCAAACCATCGCCGAATACAAACAACAGCACAGCGCGTTGCAAAAGCAGCATAAAGACGAACTCAAGGCCAAAGAACAGGAACTGGCAGCCTCCGCGGGCTCGCGCGAGAAAAATCTGCTCGGCAAGTTGGAGGAACTGCAACAGGCGCTTGAAAGCGCTGCCGCTGAAAAGGAAAAAGCGCTGGCAGAGCAACAAAGCAAACTCAACGCCGAGGCGGAAAAGCGCGAACAGGCCCTGCATGCCCAGCTCACCGACTATGAAAAGAACATTCGCAACGCCGAGAAAGAAAAGGCTGCCGCACTGAAAGCCCTTGAAGCGGAGCATAAAGACATGCTCAAGCAGCAGGCAGAGCAGCATAAACAAGACTTGGCTGAACGAGAACAGCAGATGAGCAGCTCGGACGAACAGCACGTCGCCCTGCGTCAGCAACGCAACAAATTGCAAACCCAGTTGGCGGCCCTGGAACAGGATTACGGCGATTTGAACAGCGCCCACAAGGAGCTCAAGGGCGAGCTGGAAAAACTGCAAGGAGAGCTTTCCTTGCAGTCGCCGTCGCTTGACAAACTGCGTGGTGAAAATGCCATGCTCAAGGAGCAGGCCGCCGCCGGAGCCAAACACCAGGCCTCACAACGCTCCGAGATGGGCAGCCAACGCGAGCGTATCAAGGAACTGGAGCAGGCGCTGGCGCAAAGCAAAGACGAGGCGGGCAAGCAGCAGAAAGAAACGGACAAACTGCAGGAACAGATCCGCTTCTTGAAAACCAATTCCGCGGCAACCATTGAACGCCTTACCAGCAGCAACGAGCAGCTGCAAAAACGCCTCAAGGATCTGCAAAAATAGGCGATGCCATTTCGCAGCGCTATAACGGTTATTGCCGTTCGTTTATTTACACCCCGCCGGGTAACGGGGTTAAATAGATTGTCAGGCTAAGGGGTGCCCAAGCGCAATGAATATACGTCACGTCGATCTCAATCTGCTGGTTTATCTGAACGTACTGCTCGACGAGCGCAGCGTTTCGCGGGCAGCAGACAAACTGGCCCTGAGCCAGCCCGCCATGAGCAATGCGCTAAAACGGCTCAGGGATCTGTTCGACGACCCCTTACTGGTGCGCGCCGCCGGTACCATGAAACCCACGGAAAAGGCCCGCTCGCTCAAGCCGGAAATCGAATCCCTGCTCAAGTTGGCGGAAGAAATTACCCAGCCGAGCGAGCAATTCGAGCCGCAAAACGCCGACCTCACGTTTCGCATCATGGCCAACGACTATATCGAAAGCACCCTGCTCGGGCCCTTTATCGCCGAACACCTTAGCGCCTGTCCCGGACTCAGCTTTGATATACTCAGCCCCGCCGATGTCAGTTTGCAGGACATGGAAACGGGCACCATAGATCTCGCCATTAACCGTTTTAACCAGCTGCCACGCTCGTTCCATCAAAGCACCCTATGGCGCGACGGCTTTTGTTGTTTGGTTAACCGGGGCACGGCCTTTGCCCAAGCGCAAACACTCGAGAATTACCTCGCTGCCGAGCATGTCTGGGTCAGCCGTGTCGGATGGGGACCGGAACCGGCCCGCACCAATCAGGCCACCAGCCAGAAACTCGGCTGGATCGACGAAGCCCTGTGGCAGCTTGAGAAATCGCGAAATATCCGCGTATTCACCCGCCACTACATGGTCGCAGGCCTGCTGGCCACCCAACCGCAACTTATCGCCACCCTGCCCCGGCGTCTTGCCCAGCAAATCGCCGACACCTCATCCGAATTACAGCTCTGTCCGCTGCCTTTTCAGGTCGTCCCCGGCGAAATTAAAATGATCTGGAGCCCTTTGTTGCATCACAGCGGCGCACATCAGTGGCTAAGGCGCAGCCTGGCTGAGTTTGCCGCTCGCCAGTAAGCGCATTATTGATAAAATCAATATCAAACATTGAAAGCAACCATTTCATTTATAGTATTCCCCTCGCTATCGTTAAAACGTGGCCCAAAGAGCGAGGAATAACGATGAAAAGCCCAAGCCCCCATTTTAACCGAAAAGAAAACTGCTATATTGCCGAGAGCCTGGATGACTTTATCCGCACCCAGGTGGCCGGTGAAGATACCCTTACCCAGGCACAAATTTACCAGGCGCTGGGTGTATTGATCGACGAATTCGGCTGTCGCTGTCGTCTTGGCAAGGAAAATCAGGCAACCGCGGTGGAACTGACGGAGCTGCTTGAAGCCTACCGCCTCGGGCGGCCTCATCCTCCAGGCGCGATGAATGCGGTTGAAACCGACGCGGTGCTGGACGAATATTGCTGTCCGGTCCCGCAAACCATCCTGTTTGCGCTGCTCGACACCCTGTTCGGGCGCGCTGCGCAAACGCCTGAACTGAAAGACATCTACCGCCGTGCCGGCGAACTCCTGCCGGCCCCGGCTCCTTTGGTCCGTTACGCCTGATCACCCATCGCCCGGCAAACCTGCCGGGCGAATTCATCACTCCCCAAACCGGCGCCAAGCGCATTGTGCCTGCTGAGGGCAAAGAACGTGCTGTTGGCTGCAATGGTCAGTTTCAAGGCGCGCTCAATACATTCGGCACTTTCGTGCCAGCCCAGGTGACCTAACATCGCCACGGCGGCAAACAGGATGCTGCTCGGGTTGGCGCAATTTTGCCCGGCAATGCGTGAAAACGTACCGTGAGTCGGCTCGAAAATAGCAATTTGCTCATTGAGGTTAATCGCCGGAAAAATCCCGAGCCCGCCGACCTGCGCGCAGACCATATCGGCCAGCAGATCGCCGTTGCGATTGGTCGTTGCGATCACATCAAACCGTTCGGGATACAAGATCAATTGCTGAATGGCCTGATCGGTCAGACAATCCTTGATCAACAAATCCGCCATACCCGGGCGTGGAATGCTAAGCCAGCGTCCGTTTTCGTGATCCTTCGCACCAAACTCCTCTCTGGCCAGCGCAAAGCCCCACTGCTTGAAGGCGCCTTCGGTACATTTAAGGGTGTTTCCCTGATGCACCAGGGTGACCGAATCGCGGCCCCGTTCAAGGGCAAATTCGAGCGCCCGGCGAACCAGGCGGGTACTGCCCTCACGGGAGATGTTTTTCAGCGCCAGGCCGCAGTCGTCGCTGAAGCGCAGCCGGGTCACGCCGAGTTCGCCCTGCATAAACTCAATCAACTGACGGGCATCCGGGCTGTCCGCCTGCCATTCGATACCGCTGTAGATATCCTCCGAGCAATCCCTAAACAGCGTGATATCCAGACTAGCAGCATTGCTCATCGGACTCGGCAGCCCCTGAATTCCGGCCATGGGCCGAATATTCGCATACAGATCCATTTCCTGGCGCAAGGCGATGTTGAGCGAGCGAAACCCGCCGCCGAGCGGCGTCGTCACCGGGCCTTTCACCGCCACATGGAAATCCCGCAGCGCATCCAGGGTTTCTTCCGGCACCCATTCGCCGTCATACAGGCGCGCCGCCTTTTCTCCCTGATACAGTTCGAGCCAATGGATCTGGCGTCGTTCGCCGTAGCATCGTAGCACCGCTTCATCCACGACCCTGCGCATCAGGGGCAGGATATCGGGTCCGACCCCGTCGCCGTCGATATAGCAAATAATGGGGTTGTCCGGCACCTGCAGGGTGCCGTCTTGGGCGATGTGCAATTTTGCCCCCAGCTCGGGCACCTTGATATGTTGGTAATGCATTGGCTTTGTTACTCTCTTAGCGATGTCGTAATCACCGACTCGTCATTCCGCTCCTCACGGCAGCGTCTCAGCAGGCTAAGCAACGGGGCCAGCTCCGCGGCCAAACTGGAAACGGCTTGCTCACGAAGGCGTTTTTCCAGTTCGGAGCAGAG
>JBNKEN010000338.1:0-3166 GCA_050288805.1 Pseudoalteromonas sp. | reverse complement strand
GATATTGCGTTTAAATCGGTGGCGCTCAGCGGCGGCGTGATGCAAAACGCCTTGCTGCTCGGCGGGCTCTGCGGCGAATTGCAGGCACTCGGTCTTACCGTATACAGCCAGGCCGAGGTGCCGGCCAATGACGGCGGTTTGTCTCTCGGGCAGGCGGCCGTTGCCTGCGCGCGTCTGGGGGCAGGCTGATGTGTCTCGGGATCCCAGGACAAATAGTCGCGGTCCTTGACGGCGAGAGCGGGCGCGCATTGGCGCAAAGCGGCGGCGTCAAACGCGAGGTCAACATCGCATTGCTGGCGACGAGCGGTTATGAGCCCGAGGCGCTTGTCGGCGAATGGGTGCTGATCCATGTGGGGTTTGCCATGGCCGTTATCGACCGGGAGGAAGCGCGCCGGGCGCTGCAATTGCTCGATGGAATGGAACGAGGGGAAAACGGATGGAACTGAGGGCGTATCGCGACGGAACCAAGATAAAGCGCCTTGCAGGGGCGATTGCCGAACTTGCCGGGCCGCTTGCGACAGCGCTCGGACGGCCGGTCCAGGTGATGGAGGTGTGCGGCGGGCACACCCATGCGCTGTTTCGCTTCGGTCTCAATCAGCTGTTGCCCCCGTCCGTGGAGTTTGTCCATGGTCCCGGCTGCCCCGTCTGTGTACTGCCGACCCGGGTGATTGACGAGGCGGTGGCGATTGCGGAGCTTCCGGGGGTTATTTTTGCCAGTTTCGGCGATCCGCTCAGGGTGCCGGGGTCGCAAAAAAGCCTGCTGGAAGCAAAGGCCGAGGGCGCCGATGTCAGGGTTTTATATTCGCCCTTTGATGCCATTGCGTTGGCACGGGAGAACCCGGACAAGGAGGTGGTTTTTTTCGCCATCGGTTTTGACACCACCATGCCGGGCATCGCACACAGTATTTTAACCGCGGCGCAGCAGCGTATATCCAACCTCAGTTTCCTGTGCCATCCGATTCGGCTGATGCCGACCCTGTGCGCGCTGCTTGAGAGCGGCGAGGTGGCGATCGACGGTTTTATCGGCCCGGGCCATGTCAGCATGGTGATAGGGGAAAAGGAATACGGCCCGATAGCAGCGCGTTATCATAAGCCTCTGGTGATCGCCGGTTTTGAACCGCTGGATTTTATGCAGGCGCTGTATCGCCTGCTCAGGCAAATGGCCGAAGGGCGCTGCGAAATAGAAAACGCCTATGGGCGGGTGGTCGCCAAAAACGGCAATAAGGCGGCCATTTGTGCTATCGACAGTGTGTTCACTTCCGACTGTGACGCGTCCTGGCGCGGGCTCGGCCAAGTGCCCGGATCCGGCGCCAGAATACGCGAGGATTTCGCCCGCTTCGATGCCTCACGCCGTTTTTCGTACCGCCTTCCAGGTCATACGGCGCCCGAACCTGCCTACTGCAATGCGGTGTTGACCGGCAGAATTAAACCACATCAGTGTCCTCATTTCCAAAAGAGCTGTACCCCGGCAACGCCCTTGGGGGCCCTGATGGTGTCAAGCGAGGGCGCCTGCAGCGCGTACAATCATTACGGCCGGTTTGCAGTGGAGGAGGTGCGATGACGACACACAGACCCCGGCTTATCACCCTGGCTCATGGCGCAGGCGGCAAGGCCATGCAGTCGCTTATCGATGAGCTTTTTCTTAGTGCCTTCGCGGATGACCCGCTTGCCTGCAAGGAAGATCAGGCCAGAGTCCCGCTGGCGGAATTTGAAAAACTTGGCTCGCGTTTAGCCTTTACCACCGACAGTTTTGTCGTCACGCCGCTTGAATTTCCCGGCGGCGACATAGGCACCCTGGCGGTGTGCGGCACCGTCAACGATCTGGCGGTCGGCGGCGCCAAACCCTTGTACCTCAGCGTCGGTTTTATCATCGAGGAGGGAATGGAATGGGAGCAACTCGAACGCATAGTGCAGTCCATGGCGTTTGCGGCGCGCCAGGCCGGGGTGAAAATCGTCACCGGCGATACCAAGGTGGTCGAACGGGGCAAGGCGGATAAATTGTTTATCAATACCTCGGGCGTAGGGGTGATTGCCGACGGGCTTGAGATCAGCGTGGCCAATGCTCAGGCGGGGGACAGGATATTGATAAACGGCCATATCGGCGATCACGGCGCTGCGGTCATGCTGGCACGGGGCGAACTTGGCCTAAGTGCCTCTTTGCAAAGCGATTGTGCGGCCCTGAACACGCTGATCCAGGGAGTGCTTGCGGTGTGCCCGAACGTGCACGCCATTCGCGATGCGACCCGTGGCGGGCTGGGCGCCGTACTCGATGAGATTGCCGAGGCATCCCAGGTGTGCATCGAAATTCGCGAGGAAGCGCTTCCCGTCCGGCCAGAGACCCAGGGACTGTGCGATCTGCTCGGCCTTGAACCGCTCTTTATGGCCAACGAGGGTCTGGCGGCCTTCGTAGTGCCCCAAGCGGATGCCGAGGCGGTGCTTGCGGCGATGCGTGCGCATCCGCTCGGACGGCATGCTGAGATCATAGGTCAAGTGACGGATGCCGGTGCGGGGAGAGTGGTGCTTGAAACTGGGTACGGCGCGAAGCGGATGCTGGACGTTCCTTACGGCATGCAGCTGCCGAGGATTTGCTGACGATGCACGAGGTGTCCGTGGTGAGCGCCCTTCTGAATGAGGTGAACGGGATAACGCAGGCGCAAGTACGCCGCATTCGGGTCGAAATAGGGGCGCTCAGCTGCGTTGACCCCTACCGGTTTCAATTCTGTTTCGACATGGTCAAGCAGGAGGCGGGGCTCGGCGATGCCGAGCTTGTCATAGTCAGTCCGCCGGGGGTTGCTAAGTGCAATCGGTGCGGGTGTGTTTTTGAGCTGATACGCCTTGGGGTGCCATGTGATTGCGGCAGCTATGACTATACTGTGAAGTCGGGACAACAGGTTTTATTAACGGAAATAGAGTTTGACTGATGTGCACACATTGCGGATGTTCAAGTGATAAGGCAAGGATTTCAACGCCGGTCGGGGTGATGAGCCGGGAGTTGAAAAACGATAATCTGCCCAGCATCAAGCTGGCGCGCTCCCTGGTGGCGGGTAACGACGCCCTGGCCGCAAAAAACCGGCTGTGGTTTGCCGATAGAAAAATCACCGCGATAAACCTGATGGGCACGCCGGGGGCGGGGAAAACGCGGCTGCTCGAGTCGACCTTACCCGTT
>JBNKEN010000337.1:0-5992 GCA_050288805.1 Pseudoalteromonas sp. | reverse complement strand
GTGCGCTGTTTCTGGCGCTTGCTTCGGTGTCCGGCAATGGCAAACCTATGCGATTCGTCGCGAATATGCTGAATAAGGTGAAGCGCCGGGGAATCCGCCGCAAGGGAGATGGTTTTGCGGCCACCGTCCACCAGCAGGGTTTCAAGGCCGGGTTTTCGGCTCGTTCCCTTGGCGACCCCGATGAGCAACGGCAGTTTCGCAAACGACCAATCGGCAAAAAACGCCTCGGCCTGATTGAGTTGTCCCTTACCGCCGTCGATAAAGATAACATCCGGGATCTTACTCTCGTCCGTCAGTTTGCCGTAACGTTTTTTCAGGGCAAAAGCCATGGCCGCATAATCGTCACCGCCGGTGATCCCTTCGACATTAAAACGGCGGTATTCCTTATTGTTGGGGCCCTGATCGTCAAACACCACGCATGACGCTATGGTGTTCTCGCCCATGGTATGGCTGATGTCGAAGCATTCCATACGGCCGATATGATCAAGCGCCAACGCCTCCTTGAGCAGCGCATAGCGTTGGTTGATCGAATCTCGGGTGGTTTGCTTTACCTCCAGGCTGTTGCGGGCATTCTTTGCCGCAAGCGCCAGATACTGGGTGCGTTCGCCGCGCTGCGCGGTTTTCAGCTCCACCTTTTTGCCGGCCACTTCACTTAAGGCGGCGGCAAGCGCCGCGTGTTCACTCGCCAAAAACGGCAATACAATTTCCTTTGCTATCCGCCCGCTCGCCCCCGGGGCCAAATAGTATTGGGCGAGGAACGAGTTGAGGATTTCATCATCGCAGGAATCCTTCGGCACCTTGGGAAAATACGTTTTGCTGCCGAGCACCTTGTGATCGCGGATCATCAGAAGATGAATGGCGCAGAGGCCTTTGTCCTGCTCGAACCCGATCACGTCCATTTCGGCAAAACTGCCGGAAATCAGCTGCTGCTCCTGCATCCGCCGCATCAGGGCAATCTGATCGCGCACCTTGGCGGCCAGCTCGAAGTTGAGCGCCGCGCTCGCCGCTTCCATTTTTTCAACCAGTGTCGCTATCACCTGCTGCGACTTGCCGCCCAAAAACGTGCGAACCAAATCGACCTGCTCTGCGTATTCCTCATCGGACACCTTGCCGACACAGGGAGCTGAGCAGCGCTTTAACTGGTATTGCAGGCATGGTCTGCTGCGGGCCTTGTAATAGGCGTCTTCGCACTGGCGCACCGGAAATATTTTCTGCATCAGGCGCAGGCTTTCGGAGACGGCGCCGGCGCTCGGAAACGGCCCGAAATACTCGCCCTTGATCTTGCGACTGCCGCGATGAAACGCCAGACGCGGATGTTTATGCGAGGTCAGCAGAATATAGGGGTAGGATTTGTCGTCACGCAGCAGAATATTGTAGCGCGGCTGGTATTTCTTGATGAGGTTATTTTCCAGCAGCAGCGCTTCGGTTTCGGTGTTGGTAAGGGTGACCTCTATGCTACAAATGTTGCTGACCAGCACCCGGGTTTTGGCATCCAGACCGGTTTTACGAAAATAGCTGCTGACGCGCTTTTTTAGGTTCTTTGCCTTACCGACGTAAATAACCTGATTTTCCTTGTCGAGCATCCGGTAGACGCCCGGTTCACTCGACAAGGTCTTGAGGAAATGAGAAAGATCAAAAGAAGACATAGCAACGAACGATCAATAATCGCTGTCTATGTCTATCATCTTATGGCGGATCGCCAGATGGGTCAGTTCCACGTCACCACCGACACCGAGTTTTTCAAACATGCGGTAGCGGTAACTGTTGACGGTTTTTGAACTCAGGTTCAGACGGTCGGCGATGTTTTGTACCTTTTCACCCTTAGTGATCATCAGCATGATCTGCAGTTCACGATCCGACAAGCTCTGAAACGGGTTTTCGTCGGTGCGACCGCTGAATTGAGCCAGGGCGATTTGTTGGGCAATTTCGGGGGCGATATAACGCTGCCCCGCATTCACGGCACGAATGGCATTCACCATTTCATCGGGACCGGCGCCCTTGGTGAGGTATCCGTGAGCCCCTATCTGCATCACCTTGCTCGGGAAGGGATCTTCACAATGCACCGTCAGCACGATAACCTTCACATCCGGACAATAACGGCAAATTTTCTTGGTCGCTTCGAGGCCACCGATGCCCGGCATGTTCATGTCCATCAACACGATGTCCGGGCTGTTCTGACGGCAAAACTGGACGGCCTCTTCGCCGGTCTTCGCTTCACCCATGACCTTGAAACCGCGTACATCGTCCAAAATACGCTTAATACCGGTTCTCACCAGCTCATGGTCATCAACTAAAAGCACGTTTATCAAAGGAGAGTCCTCAATTACCGTAAACGACGCCTATCCGCCGCCGCAATAAAAATGAGATTACCATAGAATTGCGACCGCGGTAAGACTCTTGTTTATGCCACTAAATTCAACCTATGCTGCTGTTTTAGCTGAAAAACGATCAACCCACAGGGCAATCACGCCATCGCCGGTCACATTACAGGCCGTACCGAAACTGTCCTGCGCCAAATAAAGCGCAATCATTAACGCAACCGCCCCTTCATTGAAGCCCAACATGCTGGTCAACAGGCCCAAAGCCGACATCACGGCGCCGCCGGGGGCACCGGGAGCGGCTATCATGACGACACCAAGCATCATGATAAACGGCAGCATCTGACCGAAGCCCGGCAATGCCATATCCGGCGACAGGTACATCACCGCCATTGCACAGGTTACTATGGTGATGGTCGAGCCCGAAAGATGGATCGTCGCGCACAAAGGCACGGTGAAGTTAGCAACATCATCGTCAACCTGGTTCGCCTTATTCGCACGCAGCGATACCGGAATGGTCGCCGCACTCGACATGGTACCCAGGGCGGTAAAATAGGCCGGCAACATGTTTTTGATCAGTGACGCCGGGTTGCGCTTTAACAACACGCCGGTCGAGGTATACAGAATCGCCAGCCACAGCCAATGCATGATAAGCGCGGCCAACAGCACCAGGGCAAAGGTCTGCAGGGTGTCTACTACGGTGCCTGCAACCGTCATTTCGGCAAATACGCCGGCAATATAAAACGGCAATGCAGGAATGATCACCTTGGCGAGCAAGGCATCGATCACGTCGCGTCCCTGATCGGACAGGGTCTTAAGTTGGTTCAGTTGCAGCTGGCTGATGCCGATCCCGAACACAAAGGCGGTAACAAGCGCCGTCATCACGCTCATCAGCGGCGGGATCTCAAGACTGACATAACCGGAAATCTCCGTCTCTGCCTGCTGGGCAAAATCAAGCTGTCCGCCAAGAGACGGCATCAACAGCGAAAACATCACCACGGCCAGCATACCCGCAACCAGCGTAGAACCGTATGCGAAACCCACGGTTTTACCCAGCAAATGGCCGGATCCCTTCGGCAGCCCCGCTATACCCGAAGAAATAAAAAACAGGATAATCAACGGAATAGTAAAGTTGATCAGCTGCCCTATAATCACCTTGAAGGTGTATACGAGTTCGACAACACCGAGCGGTGCAAACAGGCCGAGTAGAATACCGGCGACAATACCGGCGATTAATTTCAAAACCAGATTCATTTTAATCCACAACCTTAACTAACACTGAACTCCCTTTTACCACGATTTCGATTCCGTGTATGAGAAATTAGTCTGGTGACGACACGCACGGGCAAAAAAAGGCCAAAACCAACCCTTTTTAACTAAACAATAAAGGGTGTATTAGTCGTTCCAAGGCAAGGTCAGGCTAATTAATCGTAAAATATTGCTTCTGACCGTATAAACATTGTTAATCACGGCGAAAATCTTTTTAATAAATGACAAAATTTCCCCTTTAACGATTTAATCATGCTAAAACATGCAATCTTAGCGTCTGCGATTCTGGCCAGCGCGCTGCCCGCCTCTGCCGAGGATGACATCAGTGAAATTCCGTTTGTCGCCGGCGCAGTAGAGATAGACGGTCAACTGGATGACGAAAACTGGCAAAAAGCCAAAAAAATTCGCGTCAACAATGTTACCTGGCCCTACGAAAACACCCAAAGTCCGGTCGATACCACGGCCTATATTTACGAAGACGGCGAAGTGCTTTACATCGGCTTTGATGCGAGAGACGGCGATCCCGAGGCCATCCGCGCTTTTTTCCAGGACAGGGATAAATCCTGGAACGACGACATGGTGGGGATCAAAATCGATTCCTACAACAATTCACGCCTGGCCTACCAGTTTTTCGTCAACCCCTTCGGCGTACAAACCGATTCCATAGAGAACGAGCTCACCAAGCAGGAAAGCGCGTCCTGGGATGGTATCTGGGACAGCGCCGGACAGATCTCCGAAAACGGCTACACGGTTGAAATGGCCATACCACTGCGGGTGCTCAACTTCGACGACAGCGTTAAAAGCAAAACCATGGCGATGGAATTCGTGCGCTTTCTGCCACGCAGCGAACGCCTGCGACTCTCTAGCATGAAGATCAGCCACGGCAACAACTGCTGGATTTGCCAGATGCCCGCCTATCGCGGTTTCGAGCAGGCGAAACAGGGCAACAATGTCGCGGTGATCCCGTCCCTGGTGGTCGGTACTGCGCGTACCCGGGACATAAACGACGGGGTTCCGTCAGACTGGCATGCGGACAACAGTGTAGAGCCGGGTCTGGATGTAAAATGGGGGATCACACCGGACATCACCTTGAACGCCACGCTCAACCCGGACTTTTCCCAGGTCGAAGCCGATGTGGCCCAGCTCAGCATCAACGACAATTTCAGCCTGTTCTTCCCGGAAAAGCGCGCATTCTTTTTAGATAACGCAGACTATTTCGCCTCGAGCCTCAACCTGATCCATACCCGCAACGTTGCAGAGCCGGACTACGGCGCCAAGATAACCGGCAGCAAGTCGGGGCACACGTTTGCGTTTTTTGCCGCCAATGACGCCCAAACAACGGTACTGATCCCGGGGAATCTGGGTTCTTCCCTGGTTTCCTTGGAACGCAAAAGCGACAACCTCGCGGCCCGATACCGTTTCGATGCGTCTGAACAATGGTCCGTCGGCACAACATTGACCTCCCGCAGCAGCGAAGGCTATGAAAACCAGGTACTCAGCCTGGACACGAAATATAAGGCGAGCATCAACGACACCTTTAATTTACAGCTGCTCGGTTCAAGCACCCGCTACGACCAGGCCTTTACAGATGCACTCTGTGACGGTGACAGCTGCGACGCTCCCGAGGAAGTAAGCTGTGAGCGCTTCGGTGATTGCGCCTTTAACGAAGGCGTGCTGCGCGTCACCCCGCACGAGCGCCTCTCTGATTCCGGTTACTTTGTCAGTTACCAGCACGATGAAAAGAACTGGCGTGCGTTTGCCAAATATAACAACCGAGGCGAAGACCTGAGGGCTGACCTCGGCTTTTTAACCCAGGTCGATTTCAATAAATTTCTCACCGGCGCTGAATACCGTTGGTACGGTGAGAGTGATAACTGGTGGAATCATGCTTCCTGGTACACCGACTGGGATATCACCCATAACGATAACGGCGAACTGTTGGAAAAAGAGCTTGAATCGAGTTTTCGCCTCAACGGTCCGCTGCAAAGCTACCTGGAAATCGGCCTGATGACGCGCAAGCGGGCGGGCCTTCGCCAGGATGCCAGCAGCCTGTCCGTCGACGGGAACACCACCCTCTTCAGTGAAAATTCAGTTAATGGTTATATGGAATTTAAACCCAGGGCCGGTCTCTTTGCCGGGTTAGGTTTCCACCGCGGCAATAGTATCGACATTGCCAATAACCGCGTCGGCGATTTGCTTAATCTGAGGCCCACCGTCAACGTCAACCTATCTAAGCACCTCGAGCTTAAACTCAGGCACACTTACGAAAACCTGCGTGCCGACGGCGCCGATGTTTACACCGCCCGCCTCACCGACGCACGCCTGACCTACCAGTTCAACGTCAACAGTTTTATTCGTCTGGCACTTATCTATACGGATCTTGAGCGCAACCAGGATAACTACGT
>JBNKEN010000336.1:0-8061 GCA_050288805.1 Pseudoalteromonas sp. | reverse complement strand
ATGCGCTGTTTGCATCGAAGTCCTTATAGCGCGCTTTATATTCAGGCCCCAGCTCCTTTTTGACCTGGGACAAAAGGGCATCGACTTTAACGCCTGCGGCACGGCCCGCTTTCACCCTCTGCCAAACGGCGTTCAGAAATTGGATATCCCTTGTCACCGACGCCACCGTGGTCGTTTCGCCGTGCCCGGTTAACACGATATTGGGTGCCAGCTTTTCCAGCGTTTTGAGCGTTGCGATAAGCTCGGGCACGCTTCCGCGCGGCGTCATAATAGGCTGCCGGTCGGCGCTGACGACATCGCCGCCGAAGATGATTTTCTGCTGCGGCAGCCACATCATCACATCGCCGGGAGAATGCCCGTTGTGTGTAAAGATGAATTCAACCTCCAGATCACCGAATCGCCGTGTGTGTTTTTCGCTTAACAGCGTCGTCGGATAGGACAGCCGGGTATCCCCCGTTGCCCCGTTCGTCATACGGGAAAACGCCTTCACATCCGCGGCCCCGTCCTGTTTCATCGTGGACACGGATAGCGCGGTTGAAATAATTTCGGCCCCCGCGTCGGCAAACGCCGCATTCCCGAGCCAATGGTCGGCATGACTATGCGAATTGACGACCCAACGAACGGGCTCTTGCGTCACCGATTGCACGGCCTTGATAATTTCCTTGCCGATTACCTCGGAGGAACCGGTATCAAATACCAGCACGCCTTCTGTGGTCACCACAAAGTGACTGTTGGAATTCCACCCGCGGTTCTCGGGCGTAGGTCGGCCATACGACGGTGCAATAATGCTGTAAACATGCTCGGCGACGGGTAAAACGGCAAAATCAAATTCGGCGCTGGTCGCCCGGGCCGGGCTGGCAAACGGGCCGGCGAGGGCCAAGGAGAGAACAAGGGGTTTAAACGATTTCAACATATTACATCCTGTAGTCGTGAAAGAGAGTGTGGGTGAATTGTCAATTTAGGTACAACCCGGTCGGCCAGTTATAACAAGCGGGGCGTTTTTTTATACTCCTTTTGAGGTAAGCGGCCGGTTTTTTCCGTTGAAGCGGACCCGTCGTGATGAGTGAGCGTTAAGAAAACACTCCGATGGACTCTTTCCCGCATGCGATTGGCGCGAGAAACATCGCGCCCCTGACACTCCGTTAACCTCTGGCATACGTTGCCTGAAACAAGGTTTTGGCAGGCTGTTTCAACGTCGGCAAACGAAAAACGCCTCGGAATAACCGAGGCGTTTTTTTGTTAAGTCTAAAAGAAATTAATGTCGCTTATAGGGCCCGTGTTGGACCATTTCCTTGCCGTTTTCGTACACCTCTTTTGTCACCCAACGGCCGTACAAAAGTTGGTGATTGTGATCCAGCACGGCAACAAACGGGCGGCCGTCGGCATTACTGGTGGCAAGGGCTATACCCGCGGCATTTTCAAGGCCGAGGCCGCCGCTTTCCACCTGCTTCAGAAACGCCTCCAATTCTTCCAGGCTTTCGATGATGGTATCGTCGTTTATCATTATGCTTACTCGTTTAAACCCTCATACGCCTAGGGTAGCAGTTATGAGCCGGGGTATAAATAACCCGACCACCAGCCATATAATTATCTGTGTCCCTGATGCTGCAATGAGCCCGCGGCGGCCTTACTTACACCGCCGCGTCATCGGTCTTTTTGGCAGCGCCGAAACGGCCGGTGACCAGGTATTCTCCCCAATGGAAGGTGTGACGCGTCGGCTGTAAAATATATTTGCGTTTCAACTCTGCGGTATCCGCATACGACACCAGCTCGCACCCGTGTTCGGCCAAAAAGCCGGCCACCTCTTCCCGTGGCAACATCCACTTGATGGGTTCGCCTATCGCTTTAAGGTAAGCAAAAAGCAGGGAGCGCATATTGTTCCTGGCGCTCTGTTTCGGCTCCAGGCAGGTGAAAACAACCTGTGATTCGACCACGCTGACCCGCCTTAGGGTATCAAACATCTTGCCGATGTCATGTTGCGACAAATACATCAGCACGCCTTCGCTGATAAACAGGGTTTTTCTGTCCGGGTCGAACTGAGCGCACTCGCCGAGCGCGGCGTGTAATTCCTGTTTCGTGAAATCGACGCTGAGAAAGTGGAAATTACTCCGCTCATCCATTTGACTCTCCAGCGCCCGCGCCTTCATCTTATGGGTTTGCGGATGATCCACCTCAATAAATGTCACGCCGGGATGCCGCTTGCTTAAATGACAGGCCAGGCCGTCGAACCCCGCCCCCAGGTTGACGACCTGGGTGACGCCGTTTGCAATGGCCGCTTCGGTTGCGTCTTCGATGTATTTCTTACGCAGCACATAATGGAGGGTGATCCCCGGCAGCAACAGGGCTTCGCGCAATTTAACCGACCATTTGATAAAGGGTTTATCGACCTGCTTGAGGCGCTTGTTCCCCTCGGCCGACTGGCGCAAGATCAGCTCGGCGAAATCCACCTGCTCCTGGCTCACCAAAGGCGCAAAGCGGGTTCGTTTCGCCACATAGAGAAAGCCCTGGAGCACGGTAAAGGCGGTCATACTGACTTGATTTTCTTTCATTCTGTTTTTACACCGCGCAGCGCAGCGCTTCCTGTTCGGTTGCTATCTGGATTGGATTTCGAGGTGTTCTTGTCACGACAGGCGCGCCGTCGGCGCCAGCCGCCCCATGGCCGTTGATAATATTGCGCAGACCTGTTTTACCCGGTGTGACACCGCCAAACGCCCACTTATTTAGCCTGGCCAGCTCAATGGCGACCGGCACAACAAATTCGCCGATTTCGGCCACCCAGATTTCGTCGCCCAACACCTCGTAACCGAGCTTTTTATAGATCGCCAGCGACTTTTTGTTTACCGTCGCCAGAATATGCGTCACATCGTGATACGCGCCAAACGCGCAACAGGTGCTGATCAGCGCCTTGAACACATCGCGGCGATGACGCCATTCTTTGGCTATCGCCAACATGCCCGCACCGCCGAACTTCGCCTTACCATAAAGCGCCCCCTCGGCGCGCAACCGATAGCCGGAGTAATCGAAAATCTGCTCCGCCGGCAAGTTCAACTCGCCGTCAAGATTGGCCCGCATCGTACCTATGGCTTCTCCCTCATGATAGGCGACTATGTTGCCCACCCCAGGAACCGAGTCGAACCGGTCAGCTATCAGGCCGTTCGCCGCCCCCTGAAAATAGCCTTCCTCTTGCACGTAAACCCGATGTCTCAGCGTGTACACATCCTGCAGTTCTTCCGCCGTGCTCGCGACTTTTACTTTTATGCTCATAGGCTTCTTTGTGTTTTTATTTCCGTTATCGGCTTAATGGACAGCCAGCCGCTTGATAGGCGCCACTCTACAAAGACATTATGCAAACAATATGAAAGGCCCTTTAATTTGTGCCGATTAAAGAAAGCCACGCCAGGCATTGTAACCAATTTAGATTATCCACGTCCCAAAAAAACGCCCCGTTGCCGGAGCGCTTTGTGAATTCCATGATGGCCCTGGGGCCTTAGTGCTCGGTTTCTTTCGGCGGGGAATACGCGCGAATAAATCGCAAAGGAAAATCGGCGGTATTCAGGTCGTTGCAGATAAATTCGAAGCCGTAATCCATCACGCTTTGTATATCCGATACAATGGGCTGCTCTTTTGCAAGCCTGCGCATACCCTGTAACAGTTGCTTCGCGCGCATGGTTTCACCAGCGCAGCCGAACTCGACAAGCGAATAAAACTTCGCGTACTCATCGCCCTGGTCGATGGCAGTTTTCAGCATGTCGCCGCTCAGTTTTCCTTCACTTAGCCGCGCCAGGATAAAGGCTGCGCGGGGGTCTTTTCGCTGTTTCACCAGGTAGCTAAGTATGGTTTTGGCCTTAAAGGCTGAATGCGGAAACTCACCCTTGTACTGGCCGAAAGAACTCACCTGCCGGCCGCTGTAATAGCTATACGCATAATACAGCGCCTCCTTGGTAGAGAAGGTGTCGAGGCTCTTGGGCGTAACGTCAATATTCTTCGCTTCGTGACGCGCTATGTCTTGCACATAGTCTTGCGCCATTGCCATTTTCTGACTGTAGCCATGAAACAGGTAGATGCCCGCAGCGGTACACACTGTGGTGATGGGCACCAAGGTAAACAATGCGGGGAAAGCGACAAACCACCGATTCTTGAGTGCTCTGTCGCTTGCATGCGGTTGTTGCTCGGTTAACACATAAAAAGCGTTATTTTCGGTCAACGGAATTCGTTTACGCGCAAAAAACGCCGCCGCCCAGGCACCGCTTAGATACAACCCGAGAAGAATCACGCCCCAAATAGTGCCGGTTAATAAGATACCGATATTGAATGCAACGATCACCAGGATCAGGTGGGCCAAAAACGCGATCAGCGAGAAACGTCGGCCGTAGCCCGCGCCGTAATACCGCACGGCAAAACCAACGCCCGCACCGCTGATAACAAGCATCATGGGTACGAATCTCGGCACAAGGTCAAAAACGACATACCAACCGACTAGCATGGGAATGCACCAAAACGCCACACCCAGCACCGCCTTCAGCGCATTTTGTTTATTGAGCTTATCGCTTACCCGCTCAAGCAGTTCCGGATCAACATGCATAATCTCGTTTCTTATTCCGTTAAAAAATCTCGCCGTAGTGTATTGCAATTTGCCTGCTAAATGGAGCGGTTCTACGGGGCTGAATTTACATTATTTTCCGGCGAACCTAGGTTTCGGCTTACAAAAAAACATAGCTAGGGATTCAACACCATCTGCAAGCACCGACGGTGAGATGTGTAACTCTCCTAAAACTCATGCGCCACGGTAAAACTCACCGGCGCTTTGCTGCGCGGATGGGTAAAACTCAGGGTTTGTGCATGCAAATGCAATCGCGGCGCGGCCGCAATACAGGCCGCATCGCCGTAAAAGTCGTCGCCTAAAATCGGATGGCCGAGCGCCAGCATATGCACCCGTAACTGGTGCGTGCGGCCCGTCACGGGTTTCAGCTCAACCAAGGTCGAACCGGCGCGCTCTTCAAGCACCCGATAGTAGGTGACCGCGGGTTTGCCTTGCTCGCGGCAGACTTTTTGTTTTGGCACATTGTCGGCATCGCGGGCCAACGGCAAATCGATACACCCTTCCTGGTCCGCGAAATGGCCTTGCACTTCGGCCACGTACACCTTACCGGTTGCACGGTTTTGGAACTGGACCTTGAGATCCACTTCCACCTGCTTGCTTTTGGCATATACCATCACACCCGAGGTCGAACAATCCAGCCGATGCACCAGGTAAATGCTGCCCAGCTGTTTTTCCAGTCGCGTGAGCGCACAATCAAAGGTGTTCTCGGCACGCCCCGGGTTTGACAATAAACCGGAAGGCTTGTTGATGATCACCAGGTCATCGTCTTCATAACGAATATCAAGCCATGGATCGCTTGGCGGATTGTATTCAAATATCTGCATGGGTATTGAGTTAACCGACGTGTGTTTCAGGGTTTGAGTTCAGGGTTCCCACTATACCAGAAAAACAAAACCGCCTTGCATCAACAAAGCGGTTTTTCAATCGATTGAAGCAAAAGGCAAGATCTGAGCCTATTGGCTGCGACCCCTTTTCCTCGACAAGAGTTAAAAAATCGAACGGAAAGAAGCGCTCCCGCTACGACGACTGTTTCTACGGTTACGCATGCGACTATGCAGCTCACGCCGCTTGGAGCTGAGCCAGTCTTCACGGGTCACATCAACACCTCTGCGGGCTTCATCGCTCTCTCTGAACGCGCAAAATTCGTTAAACGCGGCGATATCGTCGCCCCATTCTTCCGCCACCAGTTGAATCATGATGGCGTCATCCAATAATCCCAACACGGGGATATGATCCGGTATCAGATCTTCGGCATTACTGAAGTATGCCAGCGCATTCAGCGTATCTTTACGTTCTTCTTCCGGGAGTTGCCATTCACTGTCTTCGATCATGGCGATCAGGGTGTGCAGCTTGGCCAGGTGCTTCCTGAAAAACGTCGGCGCCTGTTTGTCGACATCAGCACAGAGCTTTTTCGCATTGGCGATAATCTCTTCTTCCGACACTTTCCCTGCGCCTTCCAAGGCGTTGCGCATTACTTGGCGGAAATAGTCTAAATCCGATTCGGTTAATTCAAAGGTCACTTCGTACGCCATTGTTATTCTCCTTAATGTACTGATTTCAGGTAAAGTTAACGGACGAATCGCTATTCATCAACATAATTGTCAGATAAATCGGAATATATTTAATACCCGCTTTTATAAAAGGCAAAAGACAGGCCCTGGCCTTATTGGCTTTCCGTTCGATGCACTTTTACCGGCTCACTCCAGACCTACCCGGCGGGCTTTGACCTGCCGTACATGCTCTTTATAGTCCTCTTTTGTGGTGCCTTCGGCTCTTAGGGAAAGCAGCGCATTTAGCTGCTTCAGTTGCGCATTGCTAAACTTCTCGTCGGTAAAACGTTTAATGTAACGGTTCATGCCGCTGAGCATCACCACATTGTTTGGCATCCGGGTTTTAAAGGTCGCTTTGTCATGAAATACGACCAGCGATTCAATCCCCTCTTTCACGCCGAGATACGCTTGTACGGCCAGACAGTGTTTATAGTTCTGCCGTAACGGATTCATAAACTGCGACTTATTCCGGTAGATCTGTTGTGTCCATTTAGCTTGCTTTTCACCGCCAAAAATCCAGCCACTGTAGTTCTTACTCTCAATCACAAAGATACCAAACGGATTTATAAGCAGGTGATCGACCTCGGTCAGCTCACCATTTTCGGCTCGAAACAACATATTCTTATACAGGGTGGCATTGCCCCCTTTGGTGAATAGTGCAAGCCTTCGGTTCACCAGCCATTCGCCAATTGAACCCGAATTAATCCGTAAGGACGCTATAACTATCAGCAACAGGAAAATAGCAAACACCGGCCACAACACCGATGGCATGATCGTAGAAAATACCCGATTAAAGCCCAGCTCCGGCCGTGCCGTTTCCTTTGCGGGAATAGAGGGATAGATGGTCATTTTCGCAGGGCCTGCACTTTGCCTGCTTATCTTGAGCACCTCGCCCGCACGTGGTTTGGTTGCAGAGCGCTGAAGACCTGTATTCAAAGGTGCGACGGTTCTCGGGTTACGACAATGCTTGTCGTATGCGCTTTGAGACGTGCGATATTGGGAAGACTGTTTGTTGACGCTGAAGTCATTAATCTGATGTTGCAGCAAAATACACGCACCCTCCGTGTATTGCTCATCCGCCCTCAACCCCAGGCTAAACAGCAACGTGCTCAGCAGTAAAATCCATTTCATCTGTGTAACCCACGTACCTTGTGTAGCAGAAAAATTAAAGCACTTAGGGTGAAATATCAACCGCAAGTCAATCTAAAATCGGCTCAATTTCAGAAACCAAAAAGCGCCCCATCCCTGGCGCGCTTGTAACTTTCAGCTCAAGGCAAAAAACGAGACCAGAGCCTAGTGGTTGATATCTGACGCAGTGAGTCCTCAAGTAATTCACTCCGCCCCTTTTTCGCGTCCGCCACTCGGTTATAATTGAGCTTTATCACAGTAACTCCTTATCTCGAATTTCCATGAAAAAGCTCTCCAAAGTTCAGCAAAAACAACAAGCACTGGTGCTCAGCACTGCCGATGCACTCGAAGAACAAGCACGCGCAGAAATACCCGGCATGGTGCAATGCTGGTTTGATGTGGAATACCACCTCTTCCCCGGCTCCTTGCTCCTGTGTTTTCAGTTCGAAAATGAACAAACACTGGAAGCCGCAAAACCCGACCTGCTCAAATGGCAAAAACGCTTAAGCGCCGCCATGCTGAAAAAAGGCGTGATCCTGAAAGATATGCGTAAGCACTTAACCTTTACCCTGAAAGGGCCTGAGGATTGAAATAGAGGATAAAAGCGGGCTCAGCGGACTGCACAGCCCCATTTTTTTCCTAATGGCTCCCATGACAAATGAGAGTTGAATCGCTGGCGCTAGCAAAAAACAAAACCTGACCCTATTCATTTTCATTGAGCGCGACAACAGAACTATCAGGTACAGCTGGGTAAGCAAGCATTTGTTTGATACGCTTGAAGAA
>JBNKEN010000335.1:0-2240 GCA_050288805.1 Pseudoalteromonas sp. | reverse complement strand
CTTGATAAAATACGCCTTTCCGTGGGACTGGAGCTGGACCGCGGCCCTGCTGTTCGGGTGCCTGATCAGCGCCACCGATCCGGTAGCCGTGGTGGCGCTGCTCAAGGAGATAAGCTCCCGCAAGCGACTGGAAACCCTGATCGAGGGGGAGTCTTTGCTGAACGACGGCACCGCGATCGTACTCTTTACCCTGTTCTACGGCTTTTTAACCCTCGGAGGCGATACGAACTTCAACCTGCTGGAAGTGAGCTGGGAATTTACCTGGGTGGTCAGCGGCGGCGCTCTGACAGGGTTGCTGCTGGGATGGCTGATGGTGCTGTGGATGGGCCGGGTATTCAACGATCCCCTGATTGAAATTACCCTGTCTATCGCCATGGCCTATCTGGCGTATTTCGTCGCCGAGGGCATGTTGCAGGTATCCGGCGTGGTGGCCGTGGTCACCCTCGCCATTCTGCTGGCCGGTGTCGGGCGCACCCGGGTATCTCCCGAGGTCTCTGGGTTTTTACATCAGTTCTGGCGCATGATGGCCTACATGGCCAATACGGTGATCTTTCTGTTGGTGGGGATCCTTATCGCCAAACGCGTTCAGCTCGACTCGCTCGAATCCTGGCAGGCGCTGGCCGTGCTGTATCCCGGCATCCTGGTGATCCGCGCCGTGGCCATCGCGCTTTTCCTGCCGCTGCTGAAACGCTTCGGCATCGGCATCACCCGGGAAAAAACCTGGGTGCTGATCTGGGGCGGGCTGCGCGGCGCCGTTGCGCTGGCCCTTGCGCTGTCGGTCGCACAAAGCGAGGCAATGCCGCAGCAACTCGGGGATCAGTTTCTGTTTCTCTGCGCAGGCGTGGTGGTGCTCAGCATACTGATCAACGGCGGCAGTATGCGGTTGCTGTTGGAACGCCTGGGCCTTGATAAATTGCCGCCGGCCAAGCAGGCGACACTCGACAAGGCCGAAGCGCGCATTCAGGCAGCGCTCAAGGAGACCGCCGCGGACGTGCGGGAGGAAGCGCTGTTGAAACAGGCCGACTGGCAGGCCATCAGCGATGAATTCGGTCTCGCAGGCACAGATACGCCTGTCCCGCAGACACGGCAAGAACCGGAAGAAATTGCCGTGGCCTTTGCCCGGCGTATTTTGGACACCGAACGCAAGCATTACTGGCAGCAGTTTGCAGAAGGCATGCTCAGCCGCAGCGCGGCGCAGATGCTGGTCAACGCCACCGAAGAAGCCCTCGACGGTGAGCCGACCATAGCTATACGCCCGAGCCTGGATAAGTATTGGGCGACGTCGGGACTGATGAACTGGCTGGCGGCCAGCCCGGTGCTGAAAACCCTGTTTCACGGGATCAGCCGCAGTCATTTTAACCTCGCCTACGAAATTGCCCGGGGCTTTTTGCTGGCCCAGCAGGCAAGCGTCAAACACCTCAGCACCCTGGCACCACCTGAGGAGATTGCCGCGAAAATCGCCGCGCAACTTGCGCAAAACATTGACAACGCAGAGCATAAACTCAAGACCTTGAAAAAACAGTTCCCGGGCATAGTCAAACGCAGTGAAACCCGCACCGCGCGACGACTGCTGTTAAATCGCAGGCGCCACGTGATCGGTGAACTGCTTGAGGCGGGGCTGCTCGACGGCACCGAAGCCGAAATGCTGATTCGCGATGTCGAAAACCGAATGGCCCGGCTTAAATAACCTCGCTGTTTCGCTTTATCCCTCTGCGCTGGCTATTTTAAAATGCGATGGGTAGTATGGCTTTACGGCTGTACATAAAAACCATAAATGCCCATGTCATTTGATCAACAACTCGAAGCCTGGCTGGCCCCGGTCGCCGGTGCCGCCACCGACCTGATATTCTATACCCTGCCCGTCGGTGAGGCGGATCTCCCCCTTATCGTACTGTGGCTCGCCATCGCCGGCCTGTTCTTCACCCTGTATTTCGGTTTTTTAAACCTGCGCGGTTTCGGCCATGCCCTCAAGGTGGTGCGTGGCGACTTTGCCGATAAGAATGACCCCGGCGAGGTCAGCCACTTCCAGGCCCTTGCCACGGCGCTGTCCGGCACCGTCGGGCTCGGCAATATCGCCGGGGTGGCGATTGCGGTGAGCCTCGGCGGGCCCGGCGCCACCTTTTGGATGATAGTGGCCGGTCTGCTCGGCATGTCGAGCAAATTTGTCGAATGCAGCCTGGGGCTGAAATACCGCCGCATTACCGCTGAGGGCAAGGTGCTCGGCGGCCCCATGTATTATC
>JBNKEN010000334.1:0-13417 GCA_050288805.1 Pseudoalteromonas sp. | reverse complement strand
TCTATGTGGATATGCTTCCCCTTTCGACTTAATAAACGAACCTGATTCGCTCTACCACGAGTTGAAACAGGCCTATCAGAACGATATGGACAAAGCCAAAGATGCTGAAGTGTTAAAGGAAACATCGGCGGTGAAAGTTATCAGGCTGGAAGATGCTGCATGGGCCCGGCGGGTTAGTGGCGTTCTGGGTAATAATCTGGCCAATTTATTGCCGGCTAAAGCGCATGCCATTGTAACTTACAACGAAAAGGGAAGTTACACTGCCAGTGTTCGGGCTCCATTGGAAAATAAACAAGGTGCTGTTGAAGTCTGTAGCCAATTTGCCACCGGTGGTGGGAGGGAAGCGGCTGCGGGTATTAACGAATTGCCAATTTCTGAATTAGACGCGTTTATAGAAGCTTTGGAAAATCAGTATTGCCGTCTCTGAAAAGTCTGTAATGCCTGCTTGGTATGGTTAAGGTACTTCGGCGTTAAAAACTCTTGCTACACTTTCATCTAGGATAGATTAATGGAGAGAAGCGCATATGACAATCCTGGTTACCGGCGGGGCGGGCTATATAGGCTCCCATACCGTACTTGAATTGTTGAACGCCGGGCTTCGGGTTGTAGTGCTCGACAATCTGAGTAATGCTTCTCCCGAATCTTTGCGTCGTGTTGAAGCCTTAACTGATAAAAAGATTGCATTTGTTGAAGGGGATATTCGCGATGCTGCGCTGCTTGACCGGGTGTTTGCGCAATACCAGCCTTCACAGGTGATCCATTTTGCCGGTCTCAAGGCGGTGGGGGAGTCGGTAGTCCAGCCAGTCAGCTATTACCAGAACAATGTCGGGGGCACCCTGACGTTGCTTGAAGCCATGGCTAAGGCCGGAGTGCATAGCCTGGTTTTCAGCTCGTCGGCCACCGTTTACGGCACACCAAAGCATTTACCCATCAAAGAATCCATGGCGACCGGCGGCACCACCAATCCCTATGGTACCTCTAAGTGGATGATAGAACAGATCCTGCAGGATACCGCCAAGGCTGACCCGCGCTGGCGTTTTGCCCTGTTGCGCTATTTCAATCCTATAGGGGCGCATCCGTCGGGACAGATCGGTGAAGATCCTAAGGGCCTCCCCAATAATCTGGTGCCCTATATTTCTCAGGTGGCGGTCGGAAAACTCCCCGAGCTGAATATTTTCGGCGACGATTACGATACGCCCGACGGTACCGGCGTGCGCGATTATATCCATGTTGTGGACCTTGCAGTAGGCCACCTCAAGGCATTGGAGAAGCTTGAGCGAGACGCCGGCGTGCATATCTATAATCTCGGTACGGGGCAGGGATACTCGGTCCTTGATATGGTGCGGGCGTTCGAAAAAGTCAGCGGGCGAGACATTCCCTATCGTATCGTGCCACGACGGGAAGGAGACATTGCAGTTTGTTATGCATCTGCCGAAAAAGCCCTTAAAGAGCTGGGATGGCAGGCCGAGAAAGGGCTTGAAGAAATGATGGCCGACACCTGGCGCTGGCAAAGTCTAAATCCGAATGGTTTTCCGCAACCTAACAGCTCAAATGAACAAGCTTAGCCCGGCGCTTGATGTGGTTTCTTAAACAGTAAATTCACAACGTAGCCCGGCCATACGGCTTTCGACATCATGACAAAGTAACGCCATGTTTGCGGCGACAGTAACAGGCAAAGATAGGATGATGTCGCGTAAGAGACAAGCGTAGCGATGGCGGCCCCTTTCGCTTGATACTTGGGGATGAGAACTAAGTTTAATACGACATTCATTATTGCACCCGACAGCTGGCTCACCAGGGAGAACTTTGCCAAGCTGAGCAGTACCAACACATGGCTGAAAAGTAGGCGCATCGAAATAAACAACAACGCCCATACGTGTAACCTTAATATGTCTACGGATTCACCATATTGTTCGCCGAATAAGAGGGGAACAAAATATGGCGCCAGGGTATAGGTGAAGACAGCAATGATTAAAGCTATCCAGAAAAGCAGGCTGAAAAACTCCTGGCAACGTTGATAATATTTCTGAGGTGTGTTTTGCCACCATTGTATCATTTGAGGGGAGAGTGCCGTCACTATCACGGTGGGAATGACAAACCAGACTTCAGAAAGCTTGGCTGCGACCGAGTACTGACCCACAACACCTGAGTTCGTCATCTTTTCCAGCATTATAATGTCTATTTTTAAGTAAATGACGGCTGCAATACCCGAGAAGATTAAATACTTGGATTGCTGAAACAGATTCCTAAATGCGCTCAGCTCGAAATGACCCGCAACATCCCAAGGGGCGGCATAATGACGAAAAATAAAGTAATAACCTAATTTTAAGGATAGCCACTCCAACGCAATTAGAGCGACCAGGTAGGTTAAACTTGGCGTGTAGTACACGAGGGCAATCTTCAGAATGCTGAATACTAGGGTGTTAAGTACTCGAAGTTTTACGACAAATTTGTTCTGTGACCTATGCTGAAACCAAAAATCATAAACTTCCAGACAATGTGTCAAATTGCCGAACAGCAGTATTACAATCGGAATGATGCCGTCACGGGATTCATCGGAAAATGAAAATATCGCCAGCGCCGGAATACTAAACAGCGCCGTAGAGATAAGTCTCACGTTACGTGCAGTTATCAGGTTGGTGGCTATTTTATCCGGGGTTGTAGCAAACTCTCGCAGCAGGATCTTTGCGATCCCCAAGCTGAACAACGGGGTCCATAAGGCTATGTAGGCAGTTATATAGCTGAACTTGCCGAACAGATCCACTCCCAACTGACGGGCGACTATCATTGTAGTGATAAAGCCCAGGCCCAGGCTGAAAAACTTATCGAAAACCAGCCACAAAGAGTTGTGGAAGATTTTATTGTGGCCGTTGAAACTCAGTTTGTTGAACATTTATATATTTTATAGGTGGTGGTTAAACAGCTGTTTTTTGTGGCAGGCAACGAGTCCCCCTGCCAATAATTCCCTTGGTGTTGCGGAGAAGTCTTTACCTGAAACTATCGGGTGATTATTATACGTCCTTTTGCCGCAATACCTAATATAATGTTAGTCCACTCCTTATCTATCAAAAACTTATTGCACTATAAACGTAGTTAGCAGGTGTTAACACAATGGCCTGGTAACAATAAAGTTTATCAGTCAATCATCGATTTGAAAGAGCGGGCAGCTCATTATAATTCCGTCTTAACGCAAACCGATATTCCCGAGCTTAAGGTTTGCATTTGCCCTGCAGGCTGTTTTTTAAAGCTGAGCATTTACATGGTTCTATCATTAATACGCTTGAAAAGCCTAAGTTTCACCGAGCTTATCAATACAACTATATAGGTGTAGAGAAGGGGCGTTTTACAAATCTTACGCTCGATAAAATCCTAGGATGTCATCGCTTTGTGACACCGTCCCGCGATTTGGAATTTTCGGCGAACGAGCAGAGAGATACGAATCTACGGCCGGAATATGTCGACGAAGAACATATTTATGTGAAAATCGATAATCAAGTGAAGCTGTTTCCAAGGCGTTGCCCACATGCGGGGACTGATTTGTTGAGCGGGGAACTCGACGAACTAGGTAATTTGCTTTGTCCGTCACACAGATTGTGTCTGAAGGGGAACGTCTGTAACGAGTAAGGAGAGGAAGTCTCGGGACTGGCAGTTGCTGATAATTTGTCAGAACGCCTCAGAAACGGGCGGGTGATAAATGGCAATATTAAGTGGGAGGGCGCACCGATAATGGTTCTCATAACCGGGCGTTTTTGCTACTATTTGTGCCTATTTTAAATTCAAATTCTAATTAGCACACGCCGATGAAACTACGTCTTTCCCTGCTAGCCTGCGCCGTGGCGCAAGGGCTTTCCTTTCCCGTATTGGCCGACGACAGCGAACTGGAAAAAATCCAGGTCACCGGTGACTTCAAGAGAGAGAGCATTCAACAGCTCAGCGCCAGCGCCAGCCTGTTCGGCGAGGATGAAATTGCGGCCCGCAATGCCGCTTACCTTGATGAGATCCTAGGCTCCGCCGCGAACGTGAATTTTACCGCCGGCGCATCACGGGGACGGTTTGTGCAAATTCGTGGCGTGGGTCTGCGCTCCCAGTTTGTCGACCCGATTAATCCGTCTGTTGGTGTCATCATCGACGGTATCAATTACTCCGGCCTCGGCGGCTCGGCGCTGTTGTTCGATGTCGACCAGGTAGAAATATACCGCGGTCCGCAGGGCACCCGCTTCGGTGCCGATGCGCTGGCGGGCATGGTGCATATTCAAAGCGCTTCGGCCGTAACGGACACCAGCCTGAGGGTAAAACTGGGCGCGGGCAACTACAACGCCAAGGATGCCGGCATTGCATTCGGCACCGGACTGGGTGACGACACCGCATTTCGCGCCAGCTTTTATCGCTCGACCTCCGACGGCTACATGGAAAACGCCTATCTGAACCGGGAAGACACCAATAACATCGACGAGCAGGTTGCACGCTTCAAGCTGCAAAGCCAGGTAACCGACACCTGGTACACAGGACTGGTGCTGCACAAGATAGACATAGACAACGGCTACGACGCCTTCACCCTGGACAACAGCCGAGTCAGTCTCGCCGATGAGCCGGGCAAGGACACGCAAGACAGCCTGGCCGCGGCCTGGCGCAACGAATTTACCGGCCTGAGTTCGGTCGACCTGACGGTGAATTTTTCCTGGCTCGACGCCGACACCCTGTACAGCTACGACGAAGACTGGGTGTGTAACGATGCAAGCAAGCCCGCCCTGTGTGAGGCCGGGCTGCACGACTGGGGTTACAGCTCGACCGACGCCTATCAAAGGGCGCGCACCGATTTCAGCGGCGAGCTGGTGCTGTCCGGCAAAAATGACGACTGGATCAGCGGCTTCTATTACCAGCAACGCAACGAGGATCTGACCCGGCTTTACACCTGGCAATCGCAGGACTTTATGTCGAGCTACGACACCAGCAACTTCGCGTTTTACGGCCAAAAGGAAACCCTGCTAGACGATAAGACTCGTCTTATCACGGGCGTCAGGGTTGAACGCTATGAAGGCGACTACGCGGACAACAACGGCATCGTCGAATCGACGGCCGACACCATGGTCGGCGGTAAGCTGGCGCTGGAATACCAGGTCGTACCGCGCACCATGATCTACACCAGCCTGAGCCGCGGCTATAAGGCCGGCGGCATCAACGGCGAGGCGCTGGCCAAGGCGATGGACGAAGGGCTGAGTCAGGATGAGGATTTCTTCCGCAATCACCGCACCTTTGCACCCGAATACCTGTGGAACGCCGAGTTCGGCGTGAAGGGCAAGTCGAAGGACGAGCGTCTGACCCTGCGTCTGACCGCCTTCTACATGTACCGCGATAATATTCAGCTGAAGGCGTGGAAGACAGAACAGCAGAAATTCACCGGTTACTACGACAACGGCGCCAGCGGCAGCAATTACGGCCTGGAAATCGACGGCGAGTTTCAATACAACGATTTCGTTAGCCTAAGCGGCAGCGCAGGTTACCTGAATACCGAAATCGACGATTTCATCACCGCCGACGGGGTGGACATGAGCGGACGCGATCAGGCCCAGGCGCCTAAGTACCAGTATGCGTTTGCCGCCCGTATCGATATGACGGATCACCTTTACGCCAATGTTGGAATCGAAGGTAAGGACGCGTACTTCTACTCAGACAGCCATGACGAGAAGGCCGACAATCACAACCTGGTCAATATCAAGCTCGGTTATAAGCGCGACAACTGGGAAGTGAGCCTGTGGTCGCGCAACGTATTCGATACCGATTACACCAGCCGCGGCTTCTACTTCGGCAACGATCCTCGCGACGGCTATACGGCGCACAACTACGTGCAGTATGCCGAACCTCGGGTCGGCGGGGTGAGCTTTAGCTACGAGCTGTAGTAAAGCCTGTAACCTCGATGCAATAAAAAACCGAGCCAGTGGCTCGGTTTTTTTCATCTTATGCCGTGTTTATCAGGCAAAGGCGTCCTGCAGCGGCGGAACCACCTGCTTTTTACGGCTCAGTACGCCGTCAAGCCAGACGCGGCCGTTTTCGATTTGCTCGCCGTAGGCCTTACCGATAAGGGCTTCATCATCGGAAACAACCAGCATCTCAGAGCCTTCCTTCATGATGTCGGTCAGCAGCAGCAGTACCGAGTGACGGTTGCCTTCTGCTTTCAGCTTGGCGATGTCTGCTTCCAGATCGGCCTTGATGTCGTCGAATACAGACAGGTCGATCACTTCCAGCTGGCCGATGCCGACCAGGTGACCGTTCATGTTGAAGTCTTTGAAATCGCGCATCACAAGATCGCGGGCCGGTGTGCCTTCAACCGCCGACTTCACCTTGAACATGTCCATGCCGAGGGCCTTGAAGTCTTCGATACCGGCGATTTCCGCCAGCGCTTCAACGCATTTGATGTCTGCCGTGGTGCAGGTCGGTGATTTGAAGATCACCGTGTCGCTCAAGATCGCGCACATCATGATACCGGCGATGTTCTTCGGAATTTCCACGCCGTAGAAGTCGTACATCATCTTGATGATGGTGTTTGAACAACCAACCGGACGGATCCAGCATTCCAGCGGGGTAGAGGTCGTCAGGTCGCCCAGTTTGTGGTGATCGACCACGCCGACAACGGTGGCTTCGTCGATGTCGTCCGGGGCCTGGGTTTTTTCAGTGTGGTCAACGATGTAAACCTTCTCACCGGCATAGCTCATTTTCAGCTCAGGGGCGTCGAAACCGAAACGGTCGAGAATAAACGCGGTTTCCGGAGAAAGTTCACCGAGACGCGCCGCAATCGCCGGTTCGCCGATCTGGTTTTTCAAATAGGCCAGTGCGATGGCACCGCAGATTGAGTCTGAGTCAGGGATTTTGTGACCCACTACATACATTGACATTAAATTAGCTCCTGTGAATTTTGCCGCTATTTTAACAAACTTTGTGCGCTATTCCAGCTATCCCGGCGGTTAATTGGCGATTCGGATTGTCTGCCCCCCGCCTGTTTGGTTAGACTAAGTCCATCTGGTTTAAGTTTAATTAAGTGACAGTGTATGGCGGTGATCCGGCTAAGCCGTAAGGCATGGAACAATGTGTTGATATTTTCCATGCTGATCATGATCTTTTTATTCAACGGCTTGCATCATAAGCTGAACCCGGCGGCAGAGCCCGAGGGGCCTCAGCCGGTGTTGCCCGCGCAAAGTTTCGTACTGGTGATGGAGCTGCCCGGGGTCAAACTGGAACGCATCGGCACCGGCTGGCGCACCACGGGCGAAAGCCTGGCGGTTGCGCCCGACGGCCTGGTCGCCGCCTGGCAGGGCGCCGAAGCCAATTTGTTGCTTGGCGTCGACGAGCTCAAGGCGCTCGCCGGGGCCGCGCCGCTGACCGCGGCCAGCTTTTGGCTGGCCGGGGAAGAGAAGGCGCGGGTGTACCAGTTGTATGCCAACGGCGGGGCCTATGCCCTGTTCGATAAACAAGACAAGCGCTGGTTGCGGTTTGACGCCGAGCTGGCCAAGCAGTTATTCCCCTTTAGTTTGTAAGAGAAGCCGATGCCCGAATTACCCGAAGTTGAAGTCAGCCGTTTGGGGATAACCCCCCATATTCTCGGACAAACGGTGACCGCGGTGAACATTTACCACCCGACCCTGCGTTGGCCGGTGCCCGAAGAGGTGAAAAATCTTGAGGGGCGGCGTATCGAATCGGTCGAGCGCCGCGCCAAATATCTGCTGATCGGCGCCGAACCGGGGGCGATGATCCTGCACCTCGGCATGTCCGGCAACTTGCGAGTGGTCGACAGGTCGGTGCCGCTGAAAAAACACGATCACGTGGAGATTCTGTTCGATAACGGCAAGGCGCTGCGGCTTAACGATCCGCGGCGCTTCGGCGCCTGTTTGTGGCAGCCTGCGGGCTCCCGGCATACGGTGCTTGAGAAACTCGGGCCGGAACCCCTGACCGACGAGTTTGATGCCGCCTACCTGTTTGAGGCGTCGCGGGGCAAAAAAACCGCCATCAAGCAGTTTATTATGGATAACAACGTGGTGGTGGGGGTCGGCAATATCTACGCCAACGAATCCCTGTTCAAGGCGGGGATCCATCCCAAACGGGAAGCGGGTAAGGTGTCGAAGGCACGCTATCAGCAACTGGTGCCTGTCATCAAAGAGACGTTGACGGCGGCCATCGGTCAGGGCGGCACGACATTAAAGGATTTCGCCCAAAGCGACGGTAAACCCGGCTATTTCGCCCAGGAGCTGCTGGTTTACGGGCGCAAGGGTGAGCCCTGTCCGGAATGCGCCGAACCGCTTAAGGAGATCCGGCTCGGCCAGCGCAGTACGGTGTACTGCGCCAAATGCCAACGCTGAGGGCGGCGTTTACGGCTTGAAGGGGCCGACCTTGATGCCCTTCATTTTGTAACCGACCTGGGCGATTTCGCCCTTCCAGGTTTCCACCGTCATGGTGCCCGTGACGGTAATGGCGTCGTACAGGCTTTCCATCGGCACGCCTTCGGCAAAGGTCACATGTACTATCTGGTTCGGCGGCGGGGGCGGCACGTGAATACAGGCGCCGAAGTAGGGCACCAGCAGAAATTCGGTGATCACCTCGTTGTCGCCCTCAAGCGGCACCACAAAACCCGGCAGGCTGACGGTCTGACCGTCGAGTTCCTTCACCACGGGGGCATTGAGATCCGGTTGCACCCAGTTTTGCTCCGTCCCGTCGTGGCTCGACGCCTCGCGGTTTTCCAGCTGCATATGTCCCTTGGGGATCAGATCTTCCCAGAACAGTTCTTTCGGCTCACCGGCCTGGCTCGGGATGCTGAACATAAGGCCCAGCATAAGCAGGCCGCGTTTGATTGGTTGCATAGGTTTCCTCGTCAGGTTTTAACGCTCATGCCGTCGGCAAGAGAATAGTAATAGGCGCGCACGGCCGGGATCACACCGGCTGTTAGGCCCGCCAGCAGGATCACACCCATCAGCATCCATTCGTAGGCAGATGGGGCGCCCAGGCCGACACTCAGCCCGGTACGGCTTTGCAGGAATTCCTGGCCCGCTGCCAGCAGGATATAAAACAGGCTGCATCCGAGCAGAATCCCCGCGGCGGTCAGCAGCACGGATTCCAGTGAAATAAGCGCCAGTATATGACGCGGGCGGGCGCCCACAGAGCGCAAAATGGCCAGTTCGCGGCGGCGCTGGTCAAGGCCGCTGAGCATGGTCGTCAGCATGCCGAGCAGGCTCACCAGCAATACGGCGCCGGAAAACAGCAACAGCACCTTTTCCAGCATGCCGAGCATGCGCCAAAGTTCGCTCAGGGTCACGGTCGGCATAATAGCCAGCAGCGCTTCGTCTTTGTAGGTATTGATATTGCGCCGCAGTTGCAGGGTATACAGCGGCGAGTCGAGGCCGACAAGAAACGCGCTGATCTGGCTTGGTTCGCCGATCAGATCCTCTGTCGCTTCTTCCGCATGACTATGTTTGTCATGGAGGCGCTCTATGGCCGCAAGCGGCACATGCAGGGTTTTGTCCACCGGGGTGCCGGTCGGTGCCAGGATCCCGACTACCACAAAGGGGTTTTCATCATGATGCTGAAAGCTGGTGGTGCCCATGCCGTGCGACAGCACCAGGGTATCGCCTTGCTGATAGCCCAGGCTGCCTGCGACCTCGCTGCCAAGCACCAACTGATTGACCGCGCTAAACGGCGTTCCCTCGGCAAATGCCAGCGGGCGTTTTTTACCGTAGCGGAAATGGCTGAAATAATCCGGGCTGGTGCCGAGCACCGCAAATCCCTTATGGCTGTCGCCGAGGGACAAGGGGATGGCCCAGCTGACACCGCGCTGCTCGGCGATATGCAGATAGCTTTGCCAGGACACCCCGGCGGTGGTGTGGCCGATGCGAAACACCGAGGCCAGCAGCAATTGAATATCGCCGCTGCGGGCGCCGACGATAAGATCCGTGCCCGACACCGTGCTGGCGAAACTCGCCTTGGCATCGTGGCGAATGCGTTCCAGGCTGAGCAGCAGCATCACGCTGAAGGCGATGCTTATCAGGGTCAGAAGGGCCGCGGCCTTGCGGTTATAGAGGCTCTTAGCGGCCAGCTTAATCAGGGTCATCGTGCTGCTCCCTGTAAGGCCTTGAGGCTGAGCGACAATGAAAACAGTTTTTCCAGCGACTCGTCGTGGCTGACGAACACCAGGCTGGCGCTGCTGCCCGCCACCTGCTTGAACAGCAGCTCGATAAAGGCGGCGCGGCTTGAGGCGTCGAGTGCCGAGGTGGGTTCGTCGGCGATGATCAGTTCCGGCTCGCCGATAAAGGCGCGGGCCGCGGCAACCCGTTGCTGTTGGCCGATACTCAGTTGGCTGACCGGTTGGCGGTGCAAAGAGGGGTCGAGCCCGAGTTCGCCGAGCAAGCGAATCGCGCTCTTTTCTACCGAGCCGTCGCGGCGCGTCGCCTGACGGCTGCGCAGCCTGGAGAACTGGCAGCCGAGGGTGACGTTTTCCAGCGCATTGAGATAGGGCAGCAGATTAAATTGCTGAAAAATATAGCCTATGTGGTCGGCGCGAAACTGATCCCGGGCGGCGCCGGAAAGTGCCCCCAGGTCTTGCCCCAGCACGGTCACGGTGCCTTGCTCGGCCCGGTTGATCCCCGCCAGCAGCGAAAGCAGGGTGGATTTGCCGCTGCCGCTCGGGCCATGCAGAAACACCTCGCTGTTTTCACCGATTTCCAGGCGCGCAATGGAGAGCACCGGGGCGGCGTCGGGCTGCCAGCGAAAATTGACATTATCCAGGACTATCATGTTTCTCGGAACGGCTTGGCTAAAAACGCAACGGTAACCGATTTTGCCGTCGGATTAAAGCAAACCGAGACGTATGCCGTCTTGCCTTGAAACGCGGTTTAAAGGTGTTTGCCGGGTGTGCTAAAGATTGAGCTTTTGCCCCGCGCGGGCTATCATAGCGGCTGCTTTAACCCCTTAAAATTAGCCCCGTATCGGGGGCCGACCCCAGCCCTTGGAGTAACCATGAGTAGCTATAAAGTTTTCGACGTCAATGATGATCTGCCGATCCGCACCAAAGGTCCGGTGCACAGCGGCAAGGTGCGTTCGGTTTACTGGTTGACCGACGAAGACAGCGCCCGGCTGATCGAGGAAAAGGGCTATGATGTCCCGGCCGGCACCGAGTTGGCTATCATGGTCATTTCCGACCGTATTTCCGCCTTCGACTGCATCTGGCACGGCGAAAACGGCCTGAACGGCGTTCCTGGCAAGGGTATTGCGCTGAACAGCGTGGCGGCGCATTGGTTCAAGCTGTTCGACCAGGCGGGTCTGGCCGGTAACCATATCGTCGACATTCCGCATCCCTACATCTGGATCGTCCGTAAGGCCAGCACGGTGCGCGTTGAAGCCATCGCCCGCCAGTACATCACCGGCAGCATGTGGCGCGATTACGCCAAGGGCGTGCGCGATTTTTGTGGTCTTGAGCTGCCGGAAGGCCTGGAAGCCAACCAAAAGCTGCCCGAGCTGCTGATCACCCCGTCAACCAAGGGTATTTTGGAAAACGTGCCCGGTGTGCCTGCGGTCGATGACGTGAACATCAGCCGCAAGAACATCACCGACAACCTCGACGCATTCAACTTCAAGTCCGAGGCCGACGTGGCCCGCTATGAAGAGCTGCTGAGCGAAGGCTTCAAGCTGATTAGCCGTGAGCTTGAAAAGCTGGACCAGATCTTTGTCGATACCAAGTTCGAGTTCGGTTATGTCGAAGACAAGGACGGCGTGGCCCGTTTGATCTACATCGACGAAGTGGGCACGCCCGATTCATCGCGGATCTGGGACGGCCCGGCGTACCGCGACGGTAAGATCATCGAAAACTCGAAAGAGGGTTTCCGTCAGCTGCTTATCAACAACGTGCCCGACAGCGACGTGCTGCTCAACAAGGACCGCATGCCCGAGCGTGCACAGCTGGCCAAAGACTATGCCCTGCCGGTCGATGTGATGATGGCGGTTTCCGACACCTATGTCGGCATTGCCAGTAAAATCGTCGGCAAGCAGCTTGAGATCCCGGCGGATCCGCGCAGCGAACTGATTGAAATACTTGATAAAGAGTACGGCCTGATTCAATAAGGCCTGGCAATAAAGAAGGCTCCGTAAGGGGCCTTTTTTGTGCCGCTTCCCTGTATTCGGCCGCGTTATTTGGCTAGAATGCGTTGGTTTTATTAATTATTCTGGCCGTTGATATGTCACTGCTTTTTGTCTCCCGAAATAATGTCCATGCGCGTTATTACCGTAAGCTCATCGCCGAGCTGGGCCTGCCCGCAAAACAACATATTATGGGCAAGCCCGTGCTTGCATCGCTACGCTATCTGGCGCGTGCGTTTGGCGTCGATTTGACGGAGATCATAGACAGCCAAATCAAGCGCAAGCAGGCCAAGGGCGGCATCTGGCAAAACGGGCTGCTGTGTAAAATTTACGGCGTCCTGCTGGGCAGCGTAGAAAAACTTCGCCTTGCCAAGTACCTGGCGCTGCTGCAGCAGGAGAAGCCGGACACTTTGGTGATCTGGAACGGCAAAAAGCTGCCCAATGAAACCGTGGTGGTGGCCGCGCGAATGCTGGAGATACCGTTGTATTTCTACGAGAACGGGCTTATTCCGGGCACCACCTCGTTAGATCCGAACGGCGTCAACTTTGCCGCCAGCCTGCCGCGCGATGCGGAATTTTACCTGCGTGACGAGCTGGCCGGGTTGCCGCCGTTTCAGGCGCCGGAAATTCAGGTAAGGGCCAACCACAAAAAACGCGACGACTTCAACCAAACCGCTTTGCCCGAGCGTTATATCTTCGTGCCGTTTCAGGTACCCCATGACACCCAGGTGGTGTGCTACTCTCCCTGGCTCGGTTCGATGGAAGCGCTGTATCGGGCGACGGTCGATGCGGTCAAGGCGCTGGGGGATCCGGATCTAAAGTTGGTGTTCAAGGAGCACCCTTCGTGGCATAAGCATTATCCCGCGCTCTATGAGGCGGATGAGGTTGCGATATTTGCCAACGGCAACAACACCGCAGAACTGATCAGGGGCGCCGAGGCGGTGATCACTCTGAATTCCAGCGTCGGCCTCGAAGCCCTGCAAAGCGGGCAGCGGGTAATCACCCTGGGACAGGCTTGCTACAATATCGACGGCCTGGTGCTGCATGCCGACAACGAATCGCAGCTGGTGGATGTATTGCGCCGCCTCAATAACGGTTGGCAAACCGACGCCCAACTGCGGGCGCGTTTCTTCTCCTATCTGCAGCATATTTACTGCGTTCCCGGCAAGTGGCAGGACTGCACGTCGGAGCATGTGGCGGGCGTGAAGGCGCGGCTGCTTAAACAGGACGCATTTGCCGGGCACACGCAAGGAAACCAATCATGAAAAATACGGTCAGCGCCGAATGGCTGCAACAACACCTCAAT
>JBNKEN010000333.1:0-2219 GCA_050288805.1 Pseudoalteromonas sp. | reverse complement strand
GAGCCCGGCGTGTCTCGCATGGTGGCGGTCGATATAGACGAAGCAGTCCAAATGGCGCAAGCGGGCTAGACGCACGATATAAAGGCACAACGAAAAATAAAAGGTGAGGGGATGGCCGAAGAACTAAGATGGGTTTTAATTCTGATCAGTGCATTTGTCATTGGAGGTTTGCTGATTCACGGACTGTGGTCGGTCAGAAAGCGTAACGAGGCACAACCGCTGGAGGCGGCGCCCGTCGTACAGCGTGAAATGGAAGCGGTAAGCGATAGCCTGGTGGTGGCTGAGGAAAAAGAACCCGAGTTGGGGGATATGAGTTTCAGCGCCGATCAGGATAACGATATTCGGGTTGAAGGTGAAGACAGCCCGGCCGAGGAAGAAGCGGAAGCCGCCGAGATCAGCGATTTCATCATATTGCACATCCATATGCCCGAGGGCCTGACCATGCAGGGCTCCAAACTGCTGCCGCTGCTTTTGACCCTGGGCTTTAAGTATTCGGAAGACGGCTTTTTCAATCGCCACCTGGATCCCTCGGGTAACGGCGCCGTGCTGTTCCGCCTGGTCAATATGTATAACCCCGGCACCTTCGATATCGACAACATGGAACAGTTCAGCACCGCCGGTATCAGCCTGTTTATGACCTTGCCGTGCGAGGGTGACAGCCTGGCGGCATTCAACATGCTGCACAGTGCAGCGAAGAAAATCAGCGAGGAATTCGGTGCCGAGATCCTCGATTCGGAGAGACAGCCGCTCAGCGTCAACAGGGTCCGCGAATACGTCGAAAAGGTTCGCGAGTTTTCGGCCTGATCCCGCCCAATGTTTTAATAAAGCCACCCCGGGGTGGCTTTTTTGTCAAAGAATTTGAGGTAACCATGTCAGAGACAGCTATGCTGCGCATCAATGAACTAAGGGCCCAGCTCGAAGAGCATAATTACAGTTACTACGTGCTGGACATGCCCAGCATTCCCGACGCCGAATACGATCGCCTGATGAAGGAGCTGATCGCACTGGAAACCGAGTATCCCGAATACCAAAGCGACGACTCGCCAAGCAAAAAGGTGGGAGGAGAGGCGCTCAGTAAATTTGAACAGGTCACTCATCAGGTGCCCATGCTGTCCCTCGACAATGCATTCGACGATGAGGAATTCGAGGCGTTTTATCGTCGAATTCAGGACCGTCTCGGCCATGGCGACACCCCGACATTCTGCTGTGAACCCAAACTCGACGGCCTGGCGGTCTCTATTTTGTATCGCGACGGCGTTTTGGTGCAGGCCGCCACGCGCGGCGACGGCCGGGTCGGTGAAAATATCACGGAAAACGTGAAAACCATCCGTAACGTGCCGCTGAAATTGCGGGGCGAAGACATTCCGACGGAGATCGAGGTGCGGGGCGAGGTGTTTATGGACAGCGCCGGGTTTGAACGCCTGAACGAAAAGGCGCTGGCGAATGGCGACAAGGTGTTTGCCAATCCGCGCAATGCCGCCGCAGGCAGTCTGCGCCAGCTGGATTCCAAGGTAACCGCAAAGCGTCCGCTGATGTTCTATTGCTACGGCGTGGGCCAAAGCGGCGATGCCGAATTGCCGGACGATCATTTCGGCCAGCTGAAACGACTGACCGCCTGGGGCCTGCCGATGTGCCCGGAAACCCGCTTGGTTGAGGATATCGAAAGCGCCAAGGCCTATTATCGGGACATTCTCGCCCGTCGAGCCGAGCTTAAGTACGAGATCGACGGCGTGGTGATCAAGGTGAACGAGAAGGCGTTGCAGGAGCGCCTCGGTTTTGTCGCGCGCGCTCCCCGTTGGGCCATTGCCTACAAGTTTCCGGCGCAGGAAGAAGTCACCCGATTGCTGGACGTGGAATTCCAGGTCGGGCGTACCGGCGCCATCACGCCGGTTGCGCGCTTGGAGCCGGTGTTTGTCGGCGGCGTAACCGTCTCGAACGCTACCCTGCATAACGCCGATGAAATCGAACGGCTCGGTGTTAAGGTCGGCGATACGGTGATTGTACGCCGCGCAGGTGATGTGATCCCGCAGATCACCCAGGTGGTGGCGGAAAGACGCCCTGACGACGCCCGTGATATCCTGTTCCCCGAACGTTGCCCCGTGTGTGACTCGCACATCGAGCGCATCGAAGGGGAGGCGGTGGCCCGCTGCAGCGGGGGGCTTGTCTGCGCCGCGCAGCGCAAGGAAGCGATCAAGCATTTCGCTTCGCGCAAGGCGATG
>JBNKEN010000332.1:0-3804 GCA_050288805.1 Pseudoalteromonas sp. | reverse complement strand
TACCTTATGGTGGCCATGGGCGGAGCGGTCGGCGCATGTTTGCGTTTTTTTATCAATGAAACCGCGATAAAACTGCTCGGCAAGGGATTCCCTTTTGGTACACTGACGGTTAATATTCTTGGTTCACTGCTCATGGGGGCGCTTTACGGCCTGATCGAAAAAGACATAATAACCGTAAGCCCTGCTAAGACACTAATAGGTATTGGTTTTTTAGGCGCCCTGACAACATTTTCCACGTTTTCGCTGGATACCTTGTTGCTGATGCAACAGGGCCACTGGATCAAAATGGCCCTGAACATAGTGCTCAATGTAGTGATCTGTATTTTTATGGCCTGGACGGGCCTGCAGCTGGTAATGCATAAAGGTTAAAACAACTAAGATGTTAGATTCAAAATATTTACGTCAAGACATAGAAGAAACGGCGAAACGCCTGGCAACCCGCGGCTTTGAGCTGAATGTTGCCGAACTGAAAGAACTTGAAGAGCAACGTAAGGCGCTGCAAGTTAAAACCCAGGAATTACAAAACGAGCGCAATACGCGTTCCAAGGCCATCGGTATGGCCAAGGCCAAGGGTGAAGACGTTGCGCCGTTAATGGCCGCCGTTGGCGAGCTGGGTGCCGAGCTGGATAAAAGCAAGGCCGAGCAGGATGAGATCCTGGCCAAGCTGAAAGATATTTCCCTCCACCTGCCAAACCTGCCTGCCGAAGAAGTGCCGGTGGGCAGCGACGAAAATGAAAACGTTGAAGTGCTGAAGTGGGGCGAACCGAAATCCTTCGATTTCGCAGTAAAAGACCACGTCGATATCGGTGAAGGCTTGGGCAAGGGCCTCGACTTTGAAACCGGTGTGAAGCTGAGCGGCTCACGTTTCAGCGTCATGCGCGCAGGTGTTGCCCGCATGCACAGAGCCTTGGTTCAGTTTATGCTCGATACTCACACCGAGAAGAATGGCTATACGGAAATGTATGTGCCGTACCTGGTAAACAAAGACAGCCTCTACGGCACGGGCCAGCTGCCTAAATTTGCCGAAGACCTGTTCCATACCGAAGCGCTGTCGGAAGATCAGGACGGTTTCAGCCTGATCCCGACCGCGGAAGTCCCGCTGACCAACTGTGCCCGCGACGAAATTTTTGACGAAAGCGAACTGCCGGTGCGTTTGACCGCGCATACGCCGTGTTTCCGCAGCGAAGCGGGCAGTTATGGCCGCGACACCCGCGGACTAATCCGTCAGCACCAGTTCGACAAGGTTGAATTGGTTCAGCTGGTTAAGCCGGAAGATTCCATGGCCGCGCTGGAAGAACTGACCGGTCACGCAGAGCAGATCTTGCAGGCGCTGGAATTGCCTTACCGCAAGGTAGTGCTGTGTACCGGCGACATGGGGTTCGGTGCAACCAAGACCTACGATCTTGAGGTATGGTTGCCGGCGCAAAACACCTATCGCGAAATTTCATCCTGCTCGAACATGTGGGATTTCCAGGCTCGCCGTATGCAGGCCCGTTTCCGTCGTCATGGCGAGAAAAAGCCTGAGCTGCTACATACCCTGAACGGTTCCGGCCTCGCGGTAGGCCGCACCCTGGTGGCGATTTTGGAAAACTACCAGCAGGCCGACGGCTCAGTCGTTGTGCCCGAAGTGCTGAAGCCCTACATGGGCGGACTAGAGGTCCTGAAACCATAACAAGAAACCGGGCTGAGCCCGGTTTTTTTATACCCGCGAACAAAGAATCCGAGAACATTGCCGAGACAGGGGGGTTACGTCTAAGCTTTACAGGTCATAAGGGCCGTTGGGAGAGTTATGCGTTACTTATTGCTGATGATCGGTCTGTTTCTTTGCGAAACGGCTCGTGCCGGTGATACTGAACCGGACAATCCCATTCTGATCGGCTACAGAGACTATCGCGGTGTACATAAGGTGATAGGGTACACGCTCAGCGACAACGTGTTTGTTTACAACCGAGAAGCCGAAAAACAACTGACGCTGGCCACCCTGGATTGGTCACCTTACATAGGTAAAGATATTTGTCGCCAAGGCTGGGTTATGCAAGCGGCCGTTGCCTTGCTGCACAGCATCGGCTACGGCGCAACCGTGACTTTCTATCCATGGGCCAGGGCCGTCGCGCAGGTTGAAAGCGGAAAAAGCGATATTCTCTTTCCCGAATATTTCATTGAGCCGGAAGCCCCTTCGGATGTCTACCCCGGAACCCGAAGGCTCGACCACCTGATCCTGAGCGCACCGTTCGGTTGGGGGCCCATTGCGTTTATTAAACGTAAGGGATACGACACGTCCCATTATAAAGGGTTGGAATCGCTTCAAGATGAGCGGATTGGGGTCGTCAGGGGATACCAGAACACACCGGAATTTGACCGCTTGATGGACAAGGGCGCGTTCAACATAGTGTCCGCCATTGATGACCTGACCAACGTGAAGTTGTTGCTGAGCAACCGGGTCAATCTGATCATCGGCGATCCCGATGTGATCCGTGCCGAGGTCAGCCGCTCGTCGATGCCGGAGCAAACCAAGGAACGGTTTCTTGCCGAAATCCAGGTGGTGGAGCCTATCCTGAAAATGAATGCGCTGTACTTTGCGGTTTCCAAGCACAAAAGCGGCGTTTCATCGCTTTTGTTCGAACTGGATACCGCAATCGCCTCGTTCAAAAACCAGGGGGTGATGGACGAAATAAAGTATCAGGTTCATCGCAGTTGTGATGAACCTACTCGGTCCCAATAAAACCGCCGGTCTGGTGTGCCCATAGCTGGGCGTAAATTCCCCGCTTGGCAACCAGTTCCTGATGCGTTCCTTGTTCAACTATCATGCCCTGGTCGAGTACTATCAGGCGATCCATCTGGGCGATGGTCGACAGCCGGTGGGCGATGGCAATCACGGTTTTTCCTTCCATCAGGGTGTCGAGGCTTTGCTGAATAGCCGCTTCGACTTCCGAATCAAGCGCTGAGGTGGCTTCGTCCAAGATCAGGATGGGGGCGTTTTTCAGTAACACGCGGGCAATGGCGATACGCTGGCGCTGTCCACCGGAGAGCTTGACCCCCCGTTCGCCGACCTGCGCGTCAAAACCTGTATGTCCCTTACCGTCATCCAGCTCCCTGATAAACTCCAGCGCTTCGGCCTTAACGGCCGCCTGGATGATCTCGTCTTCGCTGGCATCCGGCTTGCCGTAGGCAATGTTTTCCCGCACCGAACGATGAAGCAGGGAGGTATCCTGGGTGACCATGGCGATATGGGTTCTTAAGCTTTCCTGGCTGACATCCGATATGACCTGGCCGTCGATGGTAATGCGCCCGCTTTCGACATCGTAGAAACGCAGCAATAAATTAACCAAGGTCGATTTACCCGCACCGCTTCGCCCGACGACCCCGACCTTTTCACCGGGTTTTATATGCAGGTTGAGGTTATTCAGTACCGCCTGACGATGATCGTTCGTCAGCGCCTTGCCATAATTGAAGCTGACATTGTCGAATTCGATTTCACCTTTCGAAACCGTAAGCTGTCCGGCGCCAACCTTGTCTTTAACATCAACGGGTTTTGCCAGTGTGTTGATGCCGTCGGCCACCGTGCCTATGTTTTCAAACAGGCCGCTGATTTCCCACATGATCCATTGCGCCATCCCGTTGATTCGAAGGGCCAGGGCGACGGCAACCGCGATGGCACCGACCGAAACGGCATTGTTGCTCCAAAGCCAAAGTGACAGCAGGGCAACGGAAAACACCAACACATAGTTAAGCGCCTGTACCGAGGTACTGAGCCAGGTGGCAAGGCGCATCTGGCGATAGACCGGCTGGAGAAACACCTCCATA
>JBNKEN010000331.1:0-12536 GCA_050288805.1 Pseudoalteromonas sp. | reverse complement strand
CCGTTGCCGTCCTGCACCTGCCAACCCGGAGCGGCAAGCCCAAGGGTTTTCACTTCCTCTTTTGAGATGCCGAGGATGTCTTCGGTAATGGCATTGGCTTCCAGTACAACGCCTTCGGGCGAAATCAGGCCGACGCCGACGGGAAGGGCTGAAAACAGCGCCTTAAGCTGTTGCTCTTTGCTTTCGATGGCCGTCAGGGCGTCACGTAGATCCCTTTCTGCGCGTTTGCTTTCCGTTACGTCCGCGATATTGCCGACCAGACGAACTACTTTGCCGTTTTCATATTCGGCTTCACAGGTTGTCCTGAGCCAAAGTTGGTTCCCGTTGAAGTTGGTGATTTTGTGCGTTGCATCGTAACCGGTTCCAGATTTGATACAACTTACTAAACTGCGGGATATTTCCCGTTGCGTTGTTTTGTCGAAGCACTTCAGGTAGCGAGAGAAGAAAGAAGCCTGATGCCGTTCGTGCAGGCCCAAGATCTTGAATACTTCCGGTGTGCCGAAGAAGTCTTCAGTTTTCAGGTCATATTCCCAGCCGCCAATTTTGGCCAGGGTTTGGCTGCGGTTGAGTACGGCCTCATTGCGCTGCAGTTGCTCCTGGGAGCGCTTAATTTCTTCGATGTCCCGAATGATACAAATGATTGCGGGCTTATCTTCGTGCAGGCATTGGATCAGGGTTACCTCACCCAGCCACTGCGCATCTCCTCGCACGAACAGCCACTCGAACTTGATGCTGTGGGTGGTCAGCATTTGTTTTATGTATTGATGAGCCAGTGCTTCGGAGTCGTGCCCGCCGGGTTGTTCCGCCGGTGAAACCAGGGGATCGTACGGGAACTTGCCAAGCAGCTCGCGCTCATCGCTAAGCCCGAGCATACTGACAAAGGCCGGGTTTACTCGCACGAAACCGTTTTGCGTAAGCAGCGTGACGCCTTCCGTCATGTTTTGGAAAATAGCGTCGGTTTCCCTTTTCTGGCGCAGTTGCTCGGTCATGTCGCTGACCAGTCCTATGGTGCCTTGTAATTCGCCGCCCAGCTCGAACGAGGTACTGGTATAGATGATCTGGTGAGCGCGACCGTCACTGAAGGGCACGCTCAATTCCGTGCTTCTTTCCGACCCCAGTTTGAGCACTTGTTGATCGAGCGGGGCTAAAACGGCAATTGCTTTATTGTCCGTCGCTTCCTTGACAGCGGTGCCGTTGAGCAGCGTTTCTCTTGGGATGCCGAAGTTTTTTTCGAACGCCTTGTTAAGTGCGACGATAAGTCCGTGCTTATTTTTGACAACGATGGGATTGGGAATGGTGTCCAATAAGGTGGTCTGGTAGTTGAGCAGACGCTCTCTTTCTTGCTCTTTCCTGTTGGCGTTGTAGAGGTAGTAGGCGAGCAACAGGGTTGCAAAAAACACCAGCAGGGAGGTCCATACCGGTTCGCTGGTCTGCGAGGTATACCTGACCGGATCGGCAGCAATAATTTTTATACCCCAATGCTTTCCCCCGATCAGGCGTGTGGTTTGATAAACGAGTGCGGTATGATCCTTGATCCTGTCATAGTCGATAGATGTTTCGGAACGTGAACGGTGAATATGGAGAATGTCATTGTTATTGTCTTCATCCAAAAACACCATATGCAGGCCGCCCTTTTGAAAGTAGGCGTTGAGTACACTGGATATCAATTGCTGCAGGTCGACGACCGACATTGCATAGCCTATCAAGGCTTCTTTGCGCTCGGCGAGTGTCTCACGAGGCAGGCTAACGTTGTAAATGGGCAACGCGAGTAACACCGCGTTGGCGTTTGTTTCAATCAGCAGCTTCTTGTTCGACATCACCGGACTGTCTTGAGCAAACGATTTATCCAGCGTGTCCTTTACGTCAGGAAGATAATCTGACGCGAAACCTATCACCTCTCGGTTACTTTCGTAGGGTTCGGCAAAATAGACCGGGTAGTATTCCTCTCTTGGAGTAATGTCGACTTTTTTATCGCCGTCAAACTGGAACAGGCGATAATGCTCATATCCGTCCTTTTTGGCCCTCATTAAATGAGCATCCAGTTTATCTTTAGGCACCCTGGGTAAAAATTCCATCGACACCAAGCCGCCGAAACGATAGACGGAACGTTGCACGATTTCTTTAAATTCCTGGCGTGTCACCGATTCTTGAGAATGAAACCCGGTTTGAATGGTGTACAGGGTTTCGAAATACGGCAGCATCGCCAGTTCCATGGTTTTAGCGCGCCGCTCCGCGTCGGCCTGAAACTCGCTGAACACTTTTTGCTGCGCTTTTTCCTGTTGCAGCTGGTAGGAGAACAGCGACATTAAGGTGCCGAGCAAAAGGGTGGCGTATATGCTGAAGCGTCCTAAGGAGCGACGGTTGCCGATAAGCAGAGCCGCAATGACCACCCCGGTCAGCGCCAAACCGAGCAGTAGACTCATTTGCGGCAAATAGCTTGGGGTCAGCAGCAGATCATCGGGAAGCACCTGATTGTGTTTGCTTTTCGCTGCCTGCCAGAACAACAGGGAGGCATAGCCGCCCAGCAGCAAGGTGAATATAGCTCCGAGGGTATTGAACGTAAAAAACGGCGCTTTCTTCATTTATATGCAGTCCGAAAGGTGATACATGTCGAGGTTATCTTGATATTGCTGTTGTATTTTTCGTATCTGGGGCAAACATTCGAGAAATTTCTCAGTGATCGCGGGATCAAAATGCGAGCCTGCCTCGCGCCGAATGTATTGCACGGCTTCTTCCGATGACCACGCTTTTTTATAGGGACGCTCGCTGGTGAGCGAATCATAGACGTCGGCGATGGCGACGATTCTCGCCGATAAGGGAATGTCTTTACCGGTCAGCCCTTGCGGATACCCCGTTCCGTCCCACTTTTCATGGTGACAGAGCGCTATTTCCCTGGCCAGTTGTAAAAGCGGGGAAGGATGTTCGCCGATAATGTCGGCGCCATAGTCGGCATGCATTTTCATCATTGCCCATTCCGCGGCATTGAGTTTTCCGGGCTTAAGCAATATTCGATCGGGAATGCCGATTTTGCCGATATCGTGCATCGGCGCGGCGTTATACAAAAGCTCACACCACTCGCTGGCCAGCCCCATTTGTGTTGCTATCAATTTGGCGAACCAGCTCATGCGGATCACATGCATGCCCGTTTCATTGTCTTTAAATTCCGCAGCCCGGCCCAGGCGACGTATAATTTCCAGGCGTGTTTCGTTGAGCTCTGCCGTGCGTTCCTGTACCAGGGTTTCAAGATGGCGCGCCTGGTCGTAGAGCGCTAAGTGTGTTTTGACTCTCGCTAACACCAGGGCGGGCACTACGGGTTTGGTGATATAGTCTACGGCTCCCAATGCAAAGCCCTCTTCCTCGTCCGCTTCTTCGCTCTTTGCCGTCACAAAGATCACCGGAATATGCCGGGTCGCCGGGTTCTCTTTGAGAATGCGGCATACGTCGTATCCGCCCTGAACCGGCATCATCACGTCGAGTAGGATAAGGTCGGGTTTTTTATCGCCGTTGGCTATTTTGAGTGCTACCTCGGCGTTGAGCGCGGCCCTGACACGGTAATGCTCTCGTAAAATCCCCGTCAGTACATCAATGTTTTCCGGCGTGTCGTCAACGACCAAAATATTCGCTTGCTCCATGCCGCTCACTCTTTTTCTCCATTCAGGTAGGTGTCGATATATTCGTTTAGTTTTTCGTTATCCAGGGGCTTGTGTAAGTGGCCCTGCGCGCCCAACGCTTTACCTTTCTCTATATCTGCGGGGCTCGCGTTACCGGAAACAAACACCACAGGGATATCGCTATTGGCGGGAAGGGTCCTGATCGCTTGCAGTACCTCAAAGCCACTCATGTCGGGCATGACAAGGTCGAGAAAAATCAGGTCAGGACGGGCTTTGCTCAGTAGCTTTAGGGCGATGGTGCCGGAAATGGCGGCCTGCACCCTGACGTCTTCGGGCATCAATCCTTTTAACAGGTCGATATTCGATGGCCCGTCATCCACTATCAATACTACCTTGGCCATTGAATCTCCAATAATCGGTCGTTAATTTCTTGTTCATGGCAAATCGGGTAGGCTGCTACTTTGGCAAAGCTATGCCCGAAATGTTTGCTATATTAAAGCCGAAGGTGAACAAGTGTAATAGGTAAAAAGGCTTTTTCCCCTTAAGCTTATTCATCGAATCATGTAAAGTCCAAGAAACTGACTCAATAGTCCACCAACAGAGAAGTAATTATGAACCTGACCCCCCATTTCGGATTGGCCTCCAATCCCAAAGCATTTGAACATATGACCGTATTACTGGTTGATGCAGAATCGGGAACAAGAGAAACCATCGGGACGATGCTGGTTGAAATGGGATTTAAGGCCATCGTTGAGGCGGAAAATGGGCAGGATGCGTTGGCAAAGGTGAAATCGGGGTCTCCCGACCTGATCATTGCCGATTGGCGGCTACCGGAGCTGGATGGTTTTGCCTTACTTGAACAGACACGCAGCGACAGCGTCAAAGGCACCATTCCCTTCATTATGACTTCGTCCACCGTAGAGCAGACGCTGGTTGTACGAGCAATCAAAAACGGTGTTTCCGAATTCATTATCAAGCCGTTTTCGGCCAACATCTTAAAGGACAAAATAGTGCGTTCGTTGGCGTTGACCGGGCTTGAAAATCCCGTCGAAAAGGAAGCCGAGGGCGGCGAACAACGCTTGCAGATTTTGGTGGTGGATGACGCGGTTGAAAATATTCAGCTTATCAGCGAAATACTGCACAAGGATTATAAGGTTAAGGCGGCGACAAGCGGTGAGCAGGCGCTGAAAATATGTGCGCTTGAGCCCCAGCCCGATTTGGTGTTGCTCGACATTATGATGTTGGGTATGGATGGGATGGAAGTCTGTAAGAAGTTAAAGTCGGATCCCCGGACCCAGCATATTACCGTGATCTTTTTGACCGCCCTGTTCCAGGCCGAACACATTGTTCGCGGCCTGGAAATGGGTGCCGTGGATTACATTACCAAGCCCATCAATCCCGACATAGTCAAGGCCAGGGTGAACATTCACGCCAAGATCATTCAAGGCACCAAGATGCTGCGCCATCAGGTAGATACCATGATGGAAAACGAGCGCCTGAAGGAAAGCTATAACCACATTTTGCAGAATGATCTTAAGCACCCTTTGGATGAAGCGTTAAAGTCGCTGGAGCAGGTGGAACAGCAAGCGTCAGATCCGCTGAAGGTGAAGCAACATGTTGCGCAAGCAAAGCACGCCTGCGGGTACCTTTCGCAACTGACCGAAAACCTGCTGACCTTGAATTCGCTCGAAGGCGGTGCGTACCAGTTAGCGCCGGTTGAATTGGGCACAGCGTCGCTTATCGCAGAGGTGGTCGATATGTACGCGTCTGCTCTTGAGGAAAAATCGCTCACCATCGATTTCGCAAACGAGGCCGAGGTTAAGCTGAAGGGGGAAGCGATTCTAACGACCTCCATGCTGTCTAATTTGCTGAACAATGCCATTGAAGCCGCGCCCGCAGGGGCAAGCATTCGAATCAGCGTGACTCGAGAGGGTGACAGTGCGGTGATCGCAATAAATAATCCCGGCGAGATCCCGCAAGAAATTCGCAATACCTTTTTTGATAAGCACGTGACCTTTGGCAAAAAATTTGGCAGTGGCATCGGCGCTTATGCAGCGAAGGTGATGGCACAAGCCCAGAATGGTTCCATCGGCTTTGAGTCGGATAAAAATGCAGGCACAACCCTGTTTGTTCGCCTGCCTGCGTGCGAATGAAACTGCAGCACAAAGGGAAAGAAGTAAGACCCGCGACGGGGAGCAGTAACCCTGTTCAGCAGGTTGCAAAATAAAGGATAAATGCGCACTATGTTGTCGGCTGTCCCGAAAGGAGAGGCTGTTGTTCCGTGTTTTTTATAGGCCGTTCGGTGGTTTCCGAACGGCCGACCGAGGCCCTGTTTTCAAACCTGGTTTATCCAGGCGTTTTTAAAGGCCAAGAAACGAACAACGGTATCAAGCCATCTAATCACATAGCGCTATTTGAACGGAGGTAACAGAGGCAAATGGTCGCAACCCGTCAGTCACACAAGCAGGAATATCAGGGCGATTTTCTCGGCCGCATCGACGCCTTGTCGCTTTCCGAGGAAAAACAGGCGCAGTTGGATGCCGCCATCGCCTTGTGCAAGGCCTGCCACGACCCGCGATTACAGTCCCGCGCCGCCGAAATGGTGGAAATTCTGGCGCTGCTCAATATGGACGGCGAATCCCTGGCGACTGCGTTTGTCACGCCCTATTTTCTTGCCGGTAAGATCCAAATGGAAGAGATCGAAACCGCGTTGGGGGCGAAAATCGCGCTTTTGCTGGAAGGCGTCGAACAGATGGCCTCTATCAGCACCCTGGCCCATCACGGCAAGGGGGCGGTGCAAATAGACAACATCCGCCGCATGTTACTGGCCATGGTAGAGGATGTGCGTGCCGTGGTTATCAAGCTTGCGGAGCAGATCTGCCATCTGCGCTCGGTTAAAAATGCCAGTGAAGAAGAACGGGTGATTGCTGCCAAGGAAACCGCCAATATCTTCGCTCCGCTGGCGAACCGCCTCGGGATCGGTCAGCTCAAGTGGGAGCTTGAAGACCTTTCGTTCCGTTACCTGCACCCGGACACCTACAAGAAAATTGCCGGCATGCTCGACGACAAGCGTCTCGCTCGCGAGGCCTACATGGCCAACATGGTTGAGCTGATAAAAAGTAAGCTGGCGGAAGCGGGTATCGAGGCCGAGGTATACGGCCGTCCCAAGCATATTTACAGCATCTATAAAAAGATGTCGAAAAAGCATTACGAATTCGACCAGCTTTTCGATATCCGCGCCATGCGTATTGTGGTCAAGGAAATTCGTGACTGTTACGGTGCGCTCGGCATAGTACATACCAACTGGCGTCACCTGCCGAAGGAATTTGACGACTACATCGCCACCCCGAAGCAAAACGGCTATCAGTCTATTCACACCGTGGTGTTCGGCCCCGAGGGCAAAACGGTGGAGATCCAGATCCGTACCGAGCAGATGCACCAGGATGCAGAACTGGGTGTTGCCGCGCACTGGCTTTATAAGGAAGGCGCCTTGCCGGGCCGTGAATCAGGCTATGAGCAGAAGATCAGCTGGCTGCGTAAGCTGCTGCAATGGCAGGAAGAGGTGGTCGACGGCAGCGAGCTGGCGGAAGAACTGAAAAATCAGGTAGTCGAAGACAGGGTCTATGTCTTTACCCCGCGCGGTGACATCGTTGATTTGCCGCTCGGCGCCACGCCGCTGGATTTTGCCTATTACATCCATTCCAACGTGGGACACCGCTGTATCGGCGCCAAGGTGTTCGGCAAAATCGTGCCCTTTACCTATCAACTGGCGACCGGGGATCAGGTCGAGATCCTGACCCAGAAACAGCCGAACCCGAGCCGTGATTGGCTCAACCCGTCGCTCGGCTATGTGCGCTCTTCTCGGGCCCGCTCCAAGATCCATCATTGGTTCAAGCAGCAGGACAGGGATAAAAACCTGCAGGCGGGCAAGGAGATCCTCGACGCCGAACTGCAGAAGCTGGAACTGACCTACAAGGATATGGAACCGGCGGTTAAGCGTTACAATTTCAATCACGTTGAAGACATGCTGGTGGCCATCGGCGCCGGCGATGTCAGGCTCAACCAGCTGCTTAATTTCGTCCAGAGTAAGTCGGACGAACCCGAGCTTAAATTCAGGCAGTACGGTAAGGGGCAGCAAAAGGGCGACAAAAACGGCATTATCGTAGACGGGGTCGGCAGCCTGATGAGTCATGTGGCCGGCTGCTGTCAGCCGGTGCCGGGCGATCATGTTGCCGGTTACATTACCCAGGGACGCGGTATAGCGGTGCACCGTGAAGACTGCGAGCAGTTTGCGACCCTGGTGGAGCGTCACCCGGAGCGGGTGGTGGATGTCAGCTGGGCGGACAATATCAAATCGGCGTACGGCCTCACCATTCGCATCGAGGCCAATGACAGGCAGGGCCTTATTCGCGATATCAGCGCGGTGCTGGCAAACGAAAAGGTCAACGTGCTGAACATGAACCTGCAGACGCTGGACGACAGGCAGGTGGCGGTATTTATGATGAAAATAGAGGTGCAGGATATCTCCGGCATGAACCGTCTGCTTGCCAAGCTGCACCAGATAGACGGCGTTTACGACGCCAAGCGTTATCACTAGGAGCGACCGTGAGCCAACCCGCGATAGAGCAGCTGCTCGCAATTATGGCCCGTCTTCGCGATCCGGATTCGGGCTGCCCCTGGGATTTGCAGCAAACCTATAAAAGTATCGTTCCCCATACCCTGGAAGAAGCCTATGAGGTGGCCGACGCCATCGAGAAGGGGGATTTCGACGAGCTGAAAAAGGAGCTCGGCGATCTGCTGTTTCAGGTGGTGTTTTATTCCCGTCTGGCCGAAGAGGAAGGGCGCTTTGACTTCAACCAGGTAGTCGAGGCGATTGCAGAAAAGCTGCTGCGCCGCCATCCCCATGTGTTCGCCGGGGAAAAGGTGGACGACGAAAAAACGCTCAAGGCCAACTGGGAAAACGCCAAGCGTCAGGAGCGGACGGCGCGTGATGGGGGCGAGAAAACAGGGTATTTCGACGATATTCCCCGTGCGTTGCCGTCGCTGAGTCGGGCCAATAAAATTCAGAAACGGGTCGCCGCGGTGGGTTTCGACTGGCCGAGCTATCACGGCGCACTTGAAAAAATTTCAGAAGAGGCGGCGGAGATAGAAGAAGCCATCGCTGCGGACCCGCATTCCGATCATGTGGCGGAAGAAATCGGCGATTTGCTGTTTGCCACCGTCAACCTGAGTCGTCACCTCAAACATGATCCGGAGCAGCTGCTGCGCCTGGCCTGCGATAAGTTCAGCCGCCGCTTTGAAGGCGTTGAACAGCACCTGCAAAGCCGGGGAATGTCGCTGCAGGAAGCCAGTTTGGACGAAATGGAAGCCGCCTGGCAGCGGGTTAAGGGCGTCAAATAAGCCTTACGCCGACGGGCCGCTAATTCCGTTTGGCGGCTATTTTTCTGTAGCGTGGGCAGGTGCCTTTTGCTATACTATCGCCCCGTCTTGATTCTATTTATTCCATTAATTCCTGATATCTTAGGGTTCACATGAGTACAAAATTTATCTTCGTTACGGGCGGGGTGGTTTCCTCGTTAGGTAAGGGCATTGCCGCTGCATCACTGGCCGCCATCCTGGAAGCGCGTGGCCTGAAAGTGACGATTCTGAAACTGGATCCTTATATCAACGTCGACCCGGGCACCATGAGCCCGATTCAGCACGGTGAAGTATTCGTTACCGAAGACGGCGCTGAAACCGACCTGGATCTGGGTCACTACGAGCGTTTTATCCGCACCAAAATGACCAGCCGCAACAACTTCACCCAGGGCCGCGTGTTTGAAGATGTACTGCGTCGTGAGCGCCGGGGCGAATACCTGGGTGCAACCATTCAGGTTATTCCTCATATCACTAACGATATCAAGCGCCGCGTTATCGAAGGCGCCGAAGGCATGGATGTGGCCATCGTCGAAATCGGCGGTACCGTAGGCGATATCGAATCACAACCGTTTCTGGAAGCGATTCGCCAGCTTGGCACCGAACTGGGCCGTGAACACGCCCTGTTTATGCACCTGACGCTGGTGCCTTTCCTGGGGGCCGCGGGCGAGGTGAAAACCAAGCCGACCCAACACTCGGTGAAAGAACTGCGTTCTATCGGTATTCAGCCGGATATTCTGGTATGCCGCTCCGATCGTAAACTGCCCGCCAATGAGCGTGCGAAAATAGCCCTGTTTACCAATGTTGAAGAAAAGGCGGTTATCTCACTGCCCGACGTCGACAGCATTTATAAGATCCCTGCGCTGCTGAAATCGCAGGATCTCGACAACATCGTATGCCGTCGTTTCTACCTGGATTGCCCGGAAGCGGATCTGTCCGAGTGGGAACAGGTGCTGTATCAGGAATCAAACCCGACCGGCGAAGTGACTATCGGCATGGTAGGCAAATACATCGAACTGCCGGATGCCTACAAGTCGGTTAACGAAGCGCTGAAACATGCGGGCCTGAAAAACCGCCTGACGGTTAACATTCAGTACGTGGATTCGCAGGACGTAGAAACCAAGGGCGTTGAACTGCTGCAAGGCCTGGACGCGATTCTGGTGCCCGGCGGTTTCGGCGGTCGCGGTGTTGAAGGCAAGATTATGGCGGCCAGGTACGCCCGTGAAAACAAGGTGCCTTACCTGGGTATCTGTCTCGGTATGCAGGTTGCGCTGATCGAATATGCGCGTAACGTGGCGGGTCTGGCCGATGCGAACTCCACCGAGTTTGATCCTAAATCTCCGTATCCGGTTGTCGGTCTTATCACCGAGTGGCTCGATGCCGACGGTAACGTTGAAGTGCGTGACGAGCAGTCGGATCTCGGCGGTACCATGCGCTTGGGTGCGCAAAAGTGTCACCTGCTGCCGGGTACTAAGGTACGTGAAGTGTACGGTTCGGACGAAATCGTCGAGCGTCACCGTCATCGCTACGAAGTGAACAACAATTTTGTTGAAAAACTGGAGCAGGCCGGCTTGGTGTTCTCCGGTCTGTCGGAAGACAAGAAACTGGTTGAAATCATCGAGAACAAGGATCACCCCTGGTTCATCGCGGCGCAGTTCCACCCGGAATTCACGTCGACGCCGCGTGACGGTCATCCGTTGTTTGAAGGCTTTGTGGCGGCGGCTCACGCGCACCAGAAGGCGTCTTCATAAGCTAGATTCAAAAAGCCGTGCATTTGCGCGGCTTATTTATTTTTAAGAACTACACCAATGGGACAAGAGGAATCAAGATGTCAGAAATCGTAAAAGTGATCGGTCGTGAAGTCATGGACTCACGTGGTAATCCGACCGTTGAAGCGGAAGTTCACCTGGCGAGCGGCGCCTGGGGCCGCGCCTGTGCTCCTTCGGGCGCATCGACCGGTACCCGTGAAGCGCTTGAACTGCGCGACGGTGACAAAAGCCGTTACCTGGGTAAGGGCGTACTGACAGCTGTTGGCTTTGTAAACAATGAAATCGCGACTGCGCTGAAGGGCCAAAACGCACTGGAACAGCGCGTTGTTGACCAGGTTATGATCGACCTGGACGGCACCGAGAACAAAGAAAAGCTGGGCGCCAATGCGATCCTGGCTGTATCGCTGGCCAATGCTAAGGCAGCGGCGATGGACAAGGGCGTTGAGCTGTACGAGCACATCGCCGACATCAACGGTACAGCGGGTGAGTACTCAATGCCTGTGCCTATGATGAATATCCTGAACGGCGGTGAACACGCCGACAACAACGTGGATATCCAGGAATTTATGGTTCAGCCGGTCGGCGCCAAGAGCTTCCGTGAAGCACTGCGCATGGGCGCTGAAATCTTCCACAGCCTGAAAAAAGTGTTGAGTGCCCGTGGCCTGAATACGGCCGTGGGTGACGAAGGTGGTTTCGCGCCCAACCTGAAATCAAACGAAGAAGCGTTGGCGGTGATCGTTGAAGCGGTTGCTGCGGCCGGTTACGAGATGAACAAAGACGTGACGCTGGCGCTGGATTGCGCGGCCTCTGAGTTTTATGTCGACGGTAAATATGACCTCAAGGGCGAAGGCAAGGTATTCGACTCGGCCGGTTTCGCCGATTTCCTGGCCGATCTGTCTGCCCGTTATCCTATCGTTTCTATCGAAGACGGTCTGGACGAAAGCGACTGGGACGGCTGGAAGGTACTGACCGACAAGATCGGTGACAAGGTACAGCTGGTCGGTGACGACCTGTTTGTTACTAACACCAAGATCCTGAGCCGCGGTATCGAGAACGGCATCGCCAACTCGATCCTGATCAAGTTCAATCAGATCGGTTCACTGTCTGAAACTCTGGACGCCATCAAGATGGCCAAGGATGCGGGCTTTACTGCCGTTATCTCTCACCGCAGCGGTGAAACCGAAGACGCGACCATCGCCGATCTGGCGGTTGGTACTGCGGCGGGCCAGATCAAAACAGGCTCTCTGTGCCGTTCTGACCGTGTAGCCAAGTACAACCAGCTGCTGCGTATCGAAGAGATGCTGGGCGAAAAAGCAGTCTATAAAGGCCGCAGCGAAATCAAGGGTCAGTAATCATATCCCTTAGATTGAAAAAGCCACCTTCGGGTGGCTTTTTTGTTTTTCAGTCTCAAAAATTCGGATAGTGTGTCACAAGTACCTGACTGCGATATGTCACCGTCATATCGGTTCCTTAAGTGTGCAGGTGTTTAGTAATACGTCCTGTAGCAGGGTTCCGGCTCGAAATCCCTTATTACGGCTGGCTTCCTGCCCGCCGCCCTTCGGGCCGACCTGCGGTCGTGCAAAAATATTCCGGATATTTTTGTCGCGTTCGTCGGACTGCGATATGCCACTGGCATATTGGTTCCTTAAGTGGGCAGGTGTTTAGCAATACATCCTGTAGCGGGGTTCCGGCTCGAAATCCCTTTCTTGCGTTCGTGATGCTGCGAAGCTGTGCTTCGGTC
>JBNKEN010000330.1:0-2764 GCA_050288805.1 Pseudoalteromonas sp. | reverse complement strand
ATGGTAACCGGACTTATCCTGACGCTGATAGCGGTGGCCTTCGTGCTCATCGTTATAGAGGATATCATCCATGTAAACAAGGCCAAAACGACGCTTTTTTTTGGCACCCTTTGCTGGATTATCACGTTTATTTCCCCCCTTCACGGCGAAAGCCGCGAGCAAGTTCAACATCAGCTCGACCACAACATACTCGAAATCGCTACCCTCTGGCTGTTCCTGATGGCCGCCATGACCTTCGTCGCCTATCTCAACTCTAAGGGTTTTATCCAGAACCTGGTGCAGCGGATCATGCCGGCGAAGATCAGCGAGCGTAAACTGATGTTCCTGATAGGCGGCTTTGCGTTTTTCTTCTCGTCGATTTCCGACAACATCACCGCCACCCTGATCTCCCTGGCGGTGGTGATGTCGCTGAAGCTCGACGCCAAGAAGATGGTGAAATACGCAACCCTTATCATTTTCGCGGTGAATTCCGGCGGCGTTTCCCTTATTACCGGCGACGTAACAACCCTGATGATCTTCCTCGCCGACAAGGTGACCATCTCGCATCTGTTGCTGCTGGTGATCCCTTCGGCGATCAGCGTGCTGTTTCTGGCGACCCTGTTGTCGTTCAATATGAAGGGCGAGGTGACCTTTGCCGAGCAGACGCCGCGTCCGGTGGAAAAAACCGACATCACCATCGCGGTGATCTTCCTCTCTACCATAGGCGCAACCCTGGCGCTCAGCGTGCTGTATCAGGTGCCGCCGCTGTTGACCTTTTTGTTCGGCCTGTCGCTGATGTTCCTGTTGGCGCAGTTCCTGATGCGCAAGAAGAATCTCAACAAGAAGATCATCGACTACATTCGTGAAATCGAATACGACACCCTGTTGTTCTTTGTCGGCGTGCTGCTGTTGGTGGGGGCGCTCAAGGAAGTAGGGGTGCTGCACCAGATCACCGAGATGTACCATATGATGGCGCCGCATACCGCCAACTACCTGATGGGCCTGACCTCGGCGGCGGTGGATAACGTACCGCTGACGGCGGCCCTGTTGAAGGCGGAGATCGAGATGGCGCCGCGCGACTGGCTGGCGTTTACCTATGCCACCGGCGTCGGCGGCTCGATGCTGATCATCGGTTCGGCGGCGGGGATCATCGCCATGAGCAAGGTCAAGGAGCTGACCTTTATGACCTACCTGAAAATGTCGTTCTACCTGCTGCTGGCGTACAGCCTCGGCTATGGCGGCGCCTATCTGGCCGGGTCATTCATTTAACAAATTGATTGACACCCAGACGGCCAAACGTTAGAGTTCGAAAGCCCACCAAATGGTGGGCTTTTATTGTTCAGGCAGATTTCAACTAGCCTGTCTGACAATAAACAGAAGAGGTGCGATGCTCAGGTACCTGGCGGGAGGAGACACAAGTCCGATGAACGCCAGCGAGGGGGGTACTCGCCGAGGAAAGCCGGTGTCTTGTCGCGGCGGCTTTTCGGTTTACGGGGTTGAATCCCCGGAACTGTCACCAAAGATTTGGTGGAGAGCTTCTGGCAGTGGACCTTTCTATTCGGGCCAAGCGCCCCCGTGCCGAGTTCTCCTTGATTTTGCCTGATCGCCCCCGGCGGTCAAAAGGAGAGAAAATGAATTCCCAGTATGTTGTTGCCAAATTTGGTGGAACCAGTGTCGCCGATCACGACGCCATGGCGCGCTGCGCCCGCATTGTGGCCGATGATACCGCCGTGCGTCTGGTGGTGGTGAGCGCCAGCGCCGGGGTGACCAATCACCTGGTTGCCCTTTGCGGCGACGACCTGAGCGAGCAGCAACGCCAAGAACACATTGCCGCGGTGGACGCCATCCAGCAGCGTATTTTAGCCGACCTGACGCTGGATGCGGATCTTGCGGGCGGTTTTGCGTCTACCCTCGAGGCATTCAAGGCGTGCGCCGTGGTGCGCCCGCAATCGAACGGCGAACAGGACGAGCTGCTGAGCTTCGGCGAGCGCTTGTCGTCGTGGCTGTTTACCCAGGTGCTGAGAAACCTCGGCGTAGCCGCCGCGCGTTTCGACGTGCGCGAGGTGCTGAAAACCGACGGCCATTTCGGCAAGGCAAGCCCGAACATTGTCGCCACCGCCGCACTGGCCGAGGCGCACCTGTTGCCGCTGCTTGCAAACCAGGTAGTGGTGACCCAGGGCTTTATCGGCAGCGATGAAAACGGCCAAACCACGACCCTCGGGCGCGGCGGTTCCGATTACAGTGCGGCGCTTCTGGCCGAGGCCATCGGCGCCGAGGCGGTGCAGATCTGGACCGACGTGGTCGGCATCTTCAGCACCGATCCGCGGTTATGCGAAAAGGCCGCGCCGATCGCCCGCTTAAGCTTCGACGAGGCGGCGGAAATGGCTACCTTCGGCGCCAAGGTGCTGCACCCGGCCACCATTTTGCCGGCCAGCCGACGCGGCATTCGGGTGTTTGTCGGCTCGAGCCGCGAACCGCAGGCGGGCGGCACCTGGATCGAGCGTGAAAAAACCGACAGCGCCGGAATTCGCGCGGTCACCCAGCGCAAGAACCAGATATTGCTGACCCTGAAAAGCCCGGAAATGCTGCTGGCGAGCGGTTTTCTCGCCCGGGTGTTCACGATTCTGAGCGAATACAATATTTCGGTGGATCTTATCACCACCTCGGAGATCAGCGTTGCGCTGACCCTCGACAACGCGCCGAACGCCAGCCGTCCCGAGCTCGAGCAGGCCTGTTTGGATCGCCTTTCCGAGTTCTGCCATGTAACGGTGGAAAACAACCTGAC
>JBNKEN010000329.1:0-4539 GCA_050288805.1 Pseudoalteromonas sp. | reverse complement strand
CAGATCGGTGCGGTATCCCTGGACCCAGCCGCTGTGGTAGTAAATCTGTTCATCCGCATAATCATAGATGCGCCATCCGAGGCCGTAATGCGCCTGTTGCAGATGTTTACGCCAAACCCGTCTGCGCAGTTCCTTCTTGGTGTGGGTGTAGGGCCTGACCTGGGCGCTCAACGCCTCGTAAGACAACACCGAGGGATAAAGCCCCAACTGTGCCTTCAACCACTGGACCATATCTGCGGCGCTTGCATTCACACCCGCCGCGGGAAGCACCTTATAATAGTTCGGTTTTAGTTTTGCGGTGAACCAGCGCTTTTGCCCCCTGACATGTGGCAGTGCGTAATTATCGTCGGCCACCATCGCCTGATAGCCGAGGCTCGCATCCTGCATCTGCAACGGCTTAAAAATAGCCTGCTCAACCCAGGTTTGATAACTCTGCCCGGTGCGTTTCTCTATCACGTCGCCGATCAGGCTGAACATCACGTTTTGGTAACCGTAGCATCGACCGGGATGACAAACGGGTTCGACATCCATCAGCTTATCCACGATGGCCGGATACTTCATCCGCGATTCGATCAGGTTGTCATAGGCGTTGGGCACCAGGCCGGACGAATGACTCAATATGTGCGCTAAGTTCAATTGATCGGCATTTGCCATGCCGGTGATCGCGGGAATATAGCGTTTAACCGGTTCATCCAGCGACAGAACCCCCTCGCTGGCCAGTTTGGCGCTCAGCGAACCGGCAAAGGTTTTCGACACCGACGCCAGACGGAAACGGGTGTGGCTGTCGACGGGGCGCCCGTCCTTAAGCCGGGTTTGCCCTATACCGAGGGCCACCTCGGGGAAATTCGGATTAACTATGGTCAGGGCCGCGCCGGGGATGGCCTTGTCCTTCATTTTTTGTTTCACCGACGCCAAATAGTCGTCAACGAAGGTTTGCCACTGTTTTTCGGAAACGGTGCCATGGGCGCATTGCACCCAAGTCCAGAGGATGAGGGCGATTAACCCCTTGCCAGCCAGCTTCATGGTGTATTCTTATTTTTTCGATGTTTACTGCTTACTGCGCGGCAGTTTACCATGAAATTTGCGCCGGACTCACGTACAATGGCCCGAAAAACACCTTAGGCGCAGGTCATTGGAAGCGATAACCCTTTTATTTTACTAAAAAGTTTCCAGTGCAACGTTTAACTAGATAGAGGACAAGAATGCGTTATTTACTCCTGTTATTGTGGCTTCTGGTGATCTCCGGCTGTACCGTGTTTAAGCAACCGGCAGAACCCATTCCCCTTCCCGAAAAGCCGCGTTTACAGCAACAGGTATTCAGTCTGCATTATGCCACCGAACTCGCACCACCCAGGGTTAAATCGGTTCAGTTGCCGGCACACCCACTGAAAAAGGGCCAAGGCGTCTACATTTCTGCCGACAATGTCGGCATGACGGATCGCCTCAAGCAGCATATAGAAACCCGGCTGAAACAAAAGGGTCTGGTATTGGCCGCGCGCAAACAGGCCGATTACGTCCTGACCTTCAACCAGCTCGAGATAAAGAGCAACGAGGAGATCGAATACCAGGTCATTGCACCGAATAACATCACCCAGGCCCATGCCATGGCGACCCAATACCCTGTCCAGCGCTGCGCCAATATCACCGGCAGTGTCAGCATGAAACTGGCCCACAAGCCGAGCGGTGATGTGGTCTGGTTTGCCAAGGCTTCCGTCGACAGCGCGAGCTTCTTTAGCAAACCGCTGGTGTACCAGTTTGAACAGCACCAGGTGATCACCAATGAAAAGGAAGTGATCCGCTTTATACAAGAGCAAAATACCGACGAAGCCCGCCGCGCGCGTGCAGAACAAGGCGTCACTGTCCCGCAATTCCAGATTGTAGAGCAGCGCACCATACCGCAGAAGGTCTCCGGTCCCTGCCGGGCTCCCGAAGTTGCAGCCCTGGTTCCCGACATTCAGGCCTATCTCAGCACCTTGCTGCTTGACAAAGTCACGGTGAAATAACCGGTAAGGGCGGGATAACCGCCCTGCTACATTTTTTTACAGACATCTTCCTCATTCCCCCGGTAGAATCCCCGATAAAGGAACCGGCGGAGCCATGCTCTGACCATAAAACGATAAAAACAACCGGAGATACCATGGGTCGCAAGCTTTGCTTTTTATCGATCTTCGCGCTGATAGTGAGCGTCCCCGCCTATGCAAGCAACCGTTACTATGCGGACAATCAGCTTGAACCGACCCCGGGGTTCGCCTGGGACTGGAGCCTGGGGGCCGGCTACTATATCGAGGACTCCTATCTCACCGGGCTGGACGCCTACGACGACGGCATCGAGCCGGATCTTCAGTTGACCATGAACTATGACCGATTTTACCTGGATATAGACCGCAGTCAGCTGAGCGGAAACCTGATAGTCGGCTTCAGTCTGGTCGACAAATTCGACTGGGGTGTCGATCTTATCGCCACCAATACCCAGGCCGGATTCGACGAGACCGGACTCAAAATTTACAACAACAAGGTTATTCCTGAACTCGCGGGTGTTCGTAAGCGTCGCTTCGATATGGACGCCGGGCTTCGTCTTTCGCGCCGTTTCGATGAGTCGCAACTCTCATTCGAGCTGCTGCAGGATGTCAGCGGCAGCCACAACGGCCTTATCGCCAATGCCTTCGCCAGCCACATCATTCCGTGGCATAACTGGGAACTGCGCGCAGGTGGCGGCGTCAGTATTTTCTCTTCCGATTTTACAGATTATTATTTTGGCATTCGCGGCGATGAAGCCCGCACAGACCGCCCCGTCTATCACCCCGGCTCGGGCTATAGCCTGATCGTCGAGTTCCACGCCGAATACCCCCTCAGCAAGGATTGGGTATTTTATATGGGCTGGATGTCGACCTGGTTTTCCCAGGCGATTTCAGACAGCCCTATCGTTTCACAAAGTTATCAGCATAAGGCCAAGGTAGGCATGCGCTATGTATTTTAGGCTTCAGTTGTTCGTCATTTTAGGCTTAGCGCCATTTGCCGGTAAGGCCGAGGAACAACTCGCCGAGGCGCATTTTTTGGCGGTGCCGAATACCTGCGTTGCACTCAGGGAAGGAAGGCCCTGTTACAGCAAGGTTGAACTGATTTGGCAAGCCAGTGTGCCGGGTAACCTATGTATTCGCAAAGCCGGGGCCCAACAGGCGCTGAGTTGCTGGCAACAAGCCAATCAGGGGCGCTATCTCTACGACTTTGCCAGCAGCGAGAACGAATCCTTTGAGCTTTTTTCCCGCGACAACGCGAAGGTGCTGGCGCTAACCCAAATCCAGGTGCAATGGGTCTATACCACGAAAAAAAATAAACGCCGCTGGAGGCTTTTCTGATGGAAAATTACGCCACTGTTTTACTGGTCGAAGATGACGTCTCCCTCGCCGAATGGGTCAAGGATTACCTGAGCCAGCAGGGATTCAAGGTGGAACTCTGTGCGCGAGGCGACCTTGCGGTCGAGCGGGTTAAGGCCGTTAATCCTGAACTGGTGTTGCTCGATCTCATGTTACCGGGGCTCGACGGGATCAGCGTTTGCCGTTCGCTAAAGCGATTTTATTCGGGGCCTATCATCATGTTGACCGCCCGCGACGATGAGATGGATGAGGTGATCGGCCTCGAGGTCGGCGCCACCGATTACATTATCAAACCTGTGCGTCCACGGGCCCTGTTAGCCCGAATAAAAACCGCCCTACGCCATGAACAGGATATAAAACGGTCCGAGCCGGAACCCCGTATCAGCTTCGGTGCACTGAGCATAGATCTGCCCGCCCGCAGGGTAACCTTGGATTCAGAGCCGGTGAATCTGTCCAGCGCCGAATACAACCTGCTCAGCTTTCTGGCCCAGCACGCCGACCAAATCGTCGACCGTGATACCGTGTTCAGGAAGGTTAAGGGACGTGAATATGACGGTCTGGATCGCAGCATAGATGTAGTGATATCAGCCCTTCGCAAGAAATTCGCCGACAACCCCCAGCAACCGGAAAAAATCAAAACCGTATGGGGCCAGGGCTACCTGCTGGTCAGCGACGCCTGGTAGCAACACGCGATGAAAAAACTCTATCTCGGCCTGTTGACCAGCGCACTGATCTCCCTGGTGATCCTGGGATGGCTGATTGACCGCATTAACGAGTACACCACCCGCACGGCCGATGAATTTGTCCTTGAGCGCCAGATGATGACGGGTTTCAGCGCCGAGCTCGCCGCGCTCGAACGGACTCGGCGCGCGGCCAGGGTCGACGAGCTGGCCGCTCGTTTCGGACTCGAACTGGCATACAGGGCCAACACCAGCCTGGCCCTGCCCGCCACCCTGCAAAACGAGCTGCTTGCGGCAGACGGCCTGCTGCTTGAAGACGAAACCGGTTACAACCTGCTGAAAAGCAGTGCCGGGCTGGCCCCCTACCACCTGGCTTTGCGTCTTGCCAAGGCGGAACAAACACCGAGCGGCACGGACCTGCTGCTTACCCTGCTGTTTTATATAGGGGTCTGTGTTTTTATGGGCCTGACCCTGGTGCCGCTGAC
>JBNKEN010000328.1:0-4766 GCA_050288805.1 Pseudoalteromonas sp. | reverse complement strand
CAGGCCAGCGTCGAGGCCATTTACCACAGACCCGGCGCCGAGGTCAGCGCCGATACGGTGATCCTCAGCCTGAGCAATCCGACCTTAGATCGCGACCTTGCCTCGGCCCGGCTGGATCTTGCGCGGCAAAAGGCCGTATTTGCAGAGTTGCAACTCAGCCAACAGAGCGAGCAGCTGGCGCGCCGTTCCCAGCTGACCCTCTTGAACAGCGAGCTCGAAACCGCCCGCCTGCGCATGGAGGCCGAATCCCAGCTTGTCGATCAGGGCATCGTTTCCGCGCTCGATTTTAAGCGTTCGCGGCTCAGCGTCAGTCAGCTGGAACAGCGCGTCGACATCGAACAAACGCGGCTCAGCCAGCTGAGCCAAATTCAGGCGCAGCGCCGCAAGGTGCAGGAAGAGCTGCTTAAGCAGTTCGAACTCGGTTACCAGAGCGCCCGCGAGGAATACGACAAGCTGCAGGTCCGGGCCGGTATCGACGGCATCTTGCAGTCGCTGGAGGTGGAGCCGGGGCAAACGGTGGCGCCGGGCTCGCAACTGGCGCTGGTCGGCGCCAGCAAGGAACTGAAGGCGGAGCTCAGGGTGCAGCAACGGGAAGCGGAGCAGATAGCGCCCGGTATGACGGGGGTGATCAACACCTTCTCCGGCACCATACAGGGCCGGGTGGTCCGCATCGATCCCGTGGTGGTCGAAGGGCGGGTGCTGGTAGAACTCGACCTCAGCGGCCCGTTGCCGAGAAACGCCCGGCCCGAGCTGAATATCGAGGGGTTTATTCAAAGCGACACCCTTTACAACGTGCTGCTGGCCAAGGCGCCGGCGGGCGTTCGCCCCTTCAGCCGCAGCACGGTGTTTGCCATGGACCCGGAACGTAAACTGGCGCGGCCAAGGGAAATCGAATTTGGTACAATGAGCGACGATCGGATTCAAATCTTAGGCGGAATTGAGCTTGGCGAGTCGCTGATTGTCACCGATCTGTCGCAATGGCAGGGCGTGGATGCATTAAAAATACAACAGGAAACATTATGAAAAACAGCATCATCTCACTTAAAAAGCTCAGTAAAAGCTACCTCGGGCAGGACGTGGAAACCCGCGCGTTGATCGACGTCGAACTGGAGATCAAGGAAGGCGATTATGTCTGCATCAGCGGCCCGTCCGGTTGCGGCAAATCGACCCTGCTGTCGATTTTGGGGCTGCTCGACGATCCGTCCAGCGGTCACTACGAAATTGCCGGGGTAGCCACCGGGGAGCTCAACATAGATCAGCTCGCGGAGCTGAGAAACCGCCACATCGGCTTTATCTTTCAGTCGTTTAACCTGATCGACGAACTGAGCGTATTCGACAATGTGGCGCTGCCGCTGACCTACCGGGAACCTGCGCTCGGCAAGGACGAGATCGAAAGCCGGGTGATCCGGGCACTGACCCAGGTAGAACTGGAACACAGGGTACGCCATAAGCCCAATCAGCTCTCCGGCGGGCAACAGCAACGGGTGGCCATCGCCCGCGCGCTGGCGGGCGAACCCACCATCTTGCTGGTGGACGAGCCGACCGGTAACCTGGATTCGAAAAACGGCGATGCGGTGATGGCCCTGCTCGATGCGCTCAACGAGCGCGGCACCACCATCTGCATGGTGACGCACGATCCGCGCTATGCGGCGCGGGCGAAAACCCATTTGCAGCTGCTCGACGGCCGTATCGTTGCGCAGGTGAATACGATGAGCGAACAACCCATGGCCGAGGTGGTATAAGATGAAAGCGCTTTTCTCCCGCCACGGCCAGCTCAAGCTGGCGTTTAATTCCCTCGCCAGGGTGTCGGGCTTCTGCCTTGCGGTCATTGCCACCCTGAGCATCACGCTTACCGCGTTATTCGTGGTATTGAGCGTGGTGAACACCTACTTTTTCAAACCCTTGCCGGTACTGGAAGAAAACCGGCTGGCGGTGGTAGAGCAGACCATGAGCTCGGACGCCGGTTCCTATCCCGGGTTTCAAAGTTATCACACCCTGGTGCACTGGTATAAAAACAGCAATTCGCTGGAAATGCCGGTGCTGGTCAATGCCAATGAAATCATCTTCACCGGCCTTGCCGGGGAGCCGCGGGAACATGTGCTCTACGTCAGCGGCAACTATTTTAATTTGCTCAAGGTGCCTATGCTGCTGGGCAGCGGCTTTAACGCCGACGATCCCCTGGGCACACCGGATGCAAGCCTGGTGTTGTCGGAAAAATTCTGGCGCGAGCAGCTGGCAGCCGACCCGGATATCGTCGGCAAGCAGCTTGCGCTTTACGACCGTCATTTCGTGGTACGCGGGGTGGTTAGCAGTCGTTTTTCACCGCCCTATATGTTCAAAAAGGGACGGGTCGGGGTTTGGATGCCGATGGGTGAAGACAGGCGCTTTTTCAATAACGACTCATGGCAGAGCCCGTGGGACGACACCTATAAGGATCTGAAATTGCTGGCGCTGCTGAAACCGGGAGTCACCCTGGACGACGCGCGCCGCGAACTCAAGCAAAAGATCGATGAGATCAAGGATCAGTGGCTGGGCACCGGCAGTATTCGCGATCTTTCCCCCTTGGTGAATTCCTATCGCAGCATCGAGCTGGGCGATAAGGATCAGCTCAGCCTGCTGATGCTGGCGGGCGTGTTCGGGCTGTTGCTGATAGCCCTGGTCAACGTGGGCAACCTGTTTCTGTCGCGCGCCATCGCCCAGCATAAGATACTGGCGCTGCAGGCGGTGCTCGGCGCCAAGCGCAAAACTCTGTTTGCCGGCCTGCTGGCGCAGTCGGGGCTGCTGGTTGCGGCTTCGGTGGCGCTGGCGCTGTTTTTCTCGGCCTGGGGAATACGCCTGTTCAAACATCTGGCGAGCGGTCATCTGCCGCTGGTCGAGCGTGTCGGCGTCGATGTCAATCTGGTGCTGGCTGCCGTGGCCGTGGCCTGTGTGCTGGCCTACCTGTTTGCCTTTGTCAGTACGCGAATGTTGAATTTCAAAACGCTGCGCAGCCAGCTGCAGGGCAGCGGCAAAGGCTCGGTGGGGCAGCTCTCCGGCAGGGCGGTGAAGCTGTTGATCAGCGTACAGATGATGCTTGCCAGCGTGCTGGTGATCTTCGCCGTTTCCGTGCTCGGCAAGTCCCTTGAAACCATGTTAAGGCCGCTCGGCGCGGAGGTGGAAAACTTCTATACCGCCCGCGTGTTCATGTTCGACGATAACAGCGGGCTGCCGGAGCGGGCCGACCGTCGGCAGCGCCTGCTTGAGACCATCAGCGCCGAGCCCTGGATAAAACAGATTGCCGTCGGTGTCAGCGCGGTCAGCGAGCGCCAGACCTCCAATTCGCTGACCTACCTCGACGGCACCTCAACCCCGTTTTTCCCGAGCAATTGGATAGGGCCCGATTACCTCCGTATTTCAGGACTCAAATTATTGGCGGGACGTGAATTCAACGATCAGGCCTATGTGGGTAAAAACGAATTGCTTGTCTCGATCAGCGCCGCAAAAACCCTGAAAGAGGACGGCGACGTGCTGGGGATGGTGGTCAAGGGATTGAGCGATGAGGAGTACGAAATCGTCGGGATCACCGAAGACTTCAATCACCCCAAATTTTACGGCGAGGACAAGGGACGCCATATTTGGTGGCCGGACCGGCCCTACAGCTACGGTTTTACCTTTGAAGTGGCGCCCGGAAAAACGCCGACCCAGGCGGAGTTTTTGCAGCTGGCGCGCAAGGTCGACTCGCGTATGGCCGCCTGGGAATTTTATTCGCTTGAAAAAGAGCTGGACGCCATCCTCTACCTCGATCGCCTGACCCTGGTGATATCGCTGGTGCTGGCGGGCTTTACCCTGCTGCTCGCAAGCATCGGGATTTACGGCGTGCTCAGCTACAACCTTGCGTTCAAGCGTTTTGAATTCGGCCTTCGAATGGCACTGGGGGCGACCCGGCGACGGATGTACGGCCTGGCGACCCGTCAGGCGCTGGTGCCCATTTTTATCGGCCTGGCCGTAGCGATTATGCTTTGTGCGGTGTGCGGGTATGTGTGGCGCGACAGCGTTGCCGCCTGGCTGAAGTTCGACCCCTTACTGCTCGGCGGCGCCATGTCGGTTGCCCTTGCCGTTGCGTTGTTTGCCGGACTCAGGCCGATGCATAAGCTGCTGGGTGAAAAACCCATGGCGGCGCTAAAGGGCGACTAGCACATTCAATTCCCGTGCGCGGAACCGGAAATGACCGGTTCCGCTTGTCTTTCATCGCCGTTCCCTGAACAATAGGCGCAACTAGAATAATAACGCATCATTATGGATCCCCTTCTCATCATAGATGACCAGCCGGATGTACGTATGGCCGCGGTGATTGCCCTGGCGCAGCAAGGCTATCACTGTCTTGAGGCCGCCGGGCCCGAAGAAGCCCTGACGCTGCTTGAGCAGCAACGGGTTGGCCTGATCCTGCTGGACATGAATTTTAATCTCGACACCACCTCGGGGCAGGAAGGATTGAATTTCCTGAGCCGCCTTAAGCAGCGGCAAATAGACGTGCCCGTGGTGGTGATCACCGCCTGGGCCAGCGTCGACATAGCGGTTAAGGCCATGCAGCTGGGCGCCAGGGATTTTATCGAAAAACCCTGGTCGAACCTGCGCCTGCAGAGCGTGGTGGCGCAGCACCTTAAGTCTCAAGACGCGCGTGAGCAAGGCCAAGGCAACGAGGCTTGCGGTGAATTTATTGCCTGTTCCGAGGCCATGAAAACCCTGTTGAATAAGGCCCGTCGCGCCGCTCAAAGCGATGCCCATAT
>JBNKEN010000327.1:0-6190 GCA_050288805.1 Pseudoalteromonas sp. | reverse complement strand
GTCCGGTGCAACGCGAGGTCTTTTCTCGTCAGCTGGCGCTGGCCAACGGCCTCGGAAAACCGGTTTACCTGCACGAGCGCGACGCCCATCAGGATCAACTGGCGCTGTTAAAAGAACACAAGGTACGCGGCGTACTCCACTGTTTTACCGGTGACCAAAAAGCGTTAGAGAACTACCTGGATTTAGGCCTTTATATCGGCATCACCGGCTGGGTCTGCGATGAAAGGCGCGGCGAGGCGTTACAGCAACTGGTTCCGCTTATCCCCGAAGACAGGTTGCTGCTGGAAACCGATGCTCCCTATCTGTTGCCGCGCACCATCAGCCCGAAACCGAAATCACGCCGTAACACACCGGCCAATTTGCGCTATGTCGCCGAACAGGTCGCGGCCCTGCGTCAAACCGATGTTGCAGGGCTTGCTGCGGCAAGCACGACTAACTTCAAGCGACTGTTCGGAGTGACCCCTTCATGCTGAGAGTTTGCTGGGTTGCTATCTTGTTCCTCCTCTCCTTTGCAGCATCGGCAGCACAGTACGAACTAGGCAACAATTTTAGCCGGATCAGGCCGTTACAGGTTGACTATACAACCAAGGTAGAAAGCCTGGAACAAGCGAGAAAACTGACCCCGGACGCCTGGGAAACTCAGGCGGACGCACAACTCAATCTCGGCATCCAGAGTCACCGGGTGTGGCTGCACTTTAGCGTCAACCAGGTAGGCAAGAAGGCCCAAACCGTGCTTCTCGCCGTTGAGAATCCGCTGCTAGACCACCTGAGGTTTTTCCATTATTCCGACGGTGTACTGGTCGCCAGTCGCGAGGTCGGCGACACGGTCAAACTGAGCCGACGCGACATTAAAGACGAAGCCATATTGATTGAGCTCACCTTTCCTTCGGGCAGCCACAACGAAATATATCTGGAGGTCGCTACCGACAGCGGCCTTCGTATTCCGCTCAGCCTGTGGCGTCCGGACTCCTATATGCTGCATAAAAGCCACTTCAACCTGATCTTCGGGCTGTTGATCGGTTTCGTGCTGGCACTGGCTATCACCAACGGCGTGTTGTTCGCGATTTCACGCAAGTTTTATTTTATCCTCGGCGCCCTCTATCTTACGACGCTCAGTCTGCTGCTGATCTACCAGTTCGGTTTTGGATATCGCTATTTCCATCCCAACGTTCCCTGGTTGCAACAGGTGATGATCCCACAGCTGCTGTTAACGGGCACCTTGCTACTCAACCCGCTGACGGAGCGCGTATTAAAACTTCGCAGCCGGGGATCCCGCGCTCTGGTGGCCGTACGCATCGGCTTCGCCGCCTACCTGCTGCTGTTCCTGATACTGCCCTGGTTGCAAAACAGTCAGGCGGCACAGGTCAGCCTGCTTGCTTCCGGCCTGATGCTGAGTTTGTTACTGGGCATCACGATCCAGACAATACGAAAAAAAGAACGGCGTATAGACGCTTCCCTCTTGGCAGTAAGCCTTGCCGCCTACCTGCTGGCCATGTTCTACATTACCCTGGTGTTTTACGGATTTCCGTTACTCAATAACGCGTCCCACCCGATCCTGGTAAGTTGTTACGGCATTTCGGGCCTGACCATCAGCTTCTTGCTCATCTATAAGCTGATGCGCGAGCGCGATGCCAAGGTCAAACAACAACAAACGGAACTGGCGCAGCGCCAGGCCAATGACGCCCTGCTGGCGCGCCAGCTGGAACTGGAAGAGCAGGCCAAGCACGAGCTGGAAATTAAGATAGAAGAACGCACCTTCGAATTGCAGGTCGCCCTGCGGGAACTGGAAGAAAAGAATCGCGAACTGGAAGAGCGCAACATGGAAGATCCCCTTTCCGGGATCAAGAACCGCCGCTATTTCGATAAAAAACTGCTGATGGAGCTGCGTCGTTCTAAACGCGAGCAAACCAGTTTCAGCCTGATCATGCTGGATATCGACCGTTTCAAAGAAATCAACGACAGCTACGGCCACACCTCGGGCGATCAGGTGATCCGCACCGTCGCCACGATTATCAAGGACCAGTTGAAACGCCCCCTTGATGAGGTGTGCCGCTACGGCGGCGAAGAATTTGCCGTCTTGCTGCCCAACACCCCGGAAGAAGGCGCCGTGCAGCTGGCCGAGCAGATTCGCCGCAGCCTCGCCGGATACCATATTCTGATCAACGATAAAGCGATTCAGATCAGCGCCAGTTTAGGCGTCTACAGCAGCATCGCTGACAATATCAACGACCCGGAGCATTTTGTTACCTGTGCCGACAAGGCGCTATACCATGCCAAAGAGCACGGGCGTAACCAGGTCGTGAGTTTCAACACCCTCAGTTAGGAGAACCCAATGGCTCAATCTGGACTCGATCTTTTTCCGTATACCCGACCGCGTCGTATGCGCCGCGACGACTTTTCCCGCCGTCTGATGCAGGAAAACCAGCTGAGCGTGAACGATTTGATATACCCGGTGTTCGTACTCGAGGGCAAAAACCGCCGCGAAGCGGTCGAATCCATGCCCGGCGTTGAACGCCTCTCCATCGACCTGTTGCTTCAGGAAGCCGCCGAACTGGTTGAGCTGGGGATTCCGGCCATCGCCCTGTTTCCGGTCACCCCGGCGGACAAAAAGTCCCTCAATGCGGAAGAAGCCTACAACCCGGACGGACTGGCCCAGCGCACGGTGATGGCGTTGAAACAGGCGTTTCCTCAGCTCGGCGTGATCACCGACGTGGCGCTGGATCCCTTCACCGTGCACGGTCAGGACGGCATCATCGATGACCAAGGCTACGTGGTTAATGACATCACCACCGAGATACTGGTCAAGCAGGCCCTGTCCCATGCCGCAGCCGGTGCCGACGTGGTCGCCCCCTCCGACATGATGGACGGACGCATCGGCGCCATTCGTGACGCGCTGGAAGAGAACGGCTATGTTCACACCCGCATCATGGCCTATTCGGCCAAATATGCATCCAGCTATTACGGACCGTTTCGCGATGCGGTCGGCTCGGCCGGCAACCTCAAGGGCGCGGATAAAAAAACCTACCAGATGGACCCGGCTAATTCCGACGAGGCCCTGCGCGAAGTTGCACTGGATATTCAGGAAGGTGCCGACATGGTGATGGTGAAACCCGGCATGCCTTATCTGGATGTGGTGCGCCGCGTAAAAGACGAATTCGGCGTTCCCACCTTCGCCTACCAGGTCAGCGGCGAATACGCCATGCATATGGCGGCCATTCAAAACGGCTGGCTGGCGGAACAGCCCTGCGTGATGGAATCCCTGCTGGCATTCAAGCGCGCCGGGGCCGACGGCATCCTGACCTACTTCGCCAAACAGGCCGCGCGCTGGCTGAAAGAAGCGTAAAACAACCCTTCTGTATAATGCAAAAACGGCAGCCCTCGGCTGCCGTTTTTCTGTTTACAAACTGTATTGTTTAAAAGTTAACAATCTGCAATTTTCGTGTAACATACGCGCCCTAAACTGGCGACCCCATTTGGGGGACTCATAATAAAATACACGGGAATAATCATGATAAGCACCAAACTCACGCCGTTGGCCGTGCTGCTTGCGGGTCTCACCGCAACCGCCCAGGCCGAGGTCTTTATGTCCGAATATATCGAGGGCAGCAGCAACAACAAGGCCATTGAGCTCTATAATCCCGGCGAGACCGCCGTTTTGCTCGGCACCTACCAGCTGGAATACTACTTCAACGGCAACACAGATGTCGGCCGTACTATCGTGCTGGAGGGCGAGATCCCGGCAAAAGGGACCTATGTCATCGCTCACGGCAGCGCCGCAGCCGACGTATTGGCCAAGGCCAACCTGGTATCTTCCGGCAGCTGGTTCAACGGCGACGATGCCATCGTATTGCGTAACGGCGACAACATCATCGACAGTTTCGGTCAGATCGGCGTCGATCCGGGTTATAAATGGCAAGATGCCGGCGTAGCCACCCAAGACATGACCTTGCGCCGCCTGGCTTCCGTTACCGAGGGCCGCAGCGACGCACATGGCGAGTTTGTGCCTTCCGAGCAATGGCAGGCCTTTGCCAAAAACGATTTCAGCGATCTCGGCCAGTTCACGGCGACCACCGACAACGGCGACGAGCAGGCCGACGTACTGACCTGCGGCGCAGAAAAAACGACCATCAATGCGATTCAGGGTGAGGGCGATGCCAGCCCGCTGGCGGGCCAGGTGGTCACGGTTGAAGGTATTGTCACCGCCGATTTCCAGGGCAGCAGCGAGCTTAAGGGCTTCTTCCTGCAGGAATTGAACGGCGACGGCAACCCGCAGACTTCAGAGGGTATTTTTGTTTATCACAGCAAGGACGACGTAAATGTCGGTGATCTGGTGCGCCTGAAGGCGACCGTGGCCGAATACTACGGCGCAACCCAGCTGGGTTATGTCAGCGACCTGATCACCTGCGGAACAGACACGGTTTCGGCCACCCAAATCACCCTGCCGACAGACAATCTTGAAGCCTATGAAGGCATGCTGGTCACCGTACCGCAACAACTGTTCGTTGCCGACAACTACGGTCTCGGTCGCTACGGCGAAGTTTCCCTTGCCACAGAGCGTCTGTACCAGGGCACCCAAATTGCCCTGCCCGGCAGCGATGCGAACGCCGTTGAAGCGGCAAACCGCCGCAAACAGATCCTGCTGGACGACGGTTCCACCGCCCAGAATCTGGATCCGATTGCCTACCCGGCGCCGGGCCTGGATGCATACAACAGCCTGCGTCTTGGCGACACGGTTAACAATCTGACCGGTGTGCTGACTTACGGCTACAGCAAATACCGCATCCACCCGACCGCAACGCCTGAGTTCACGGCCAGCAACCCGCGCACCGAAGCGCCCATGATAGAAGAACACGGCGACCTGCGCATTGCCAGCTTCAACGTACTGAACTACTTCAACGGTGACGGCCAGGGCGCTGGCTTCCCGACCGCTCGCGGCGCCGATACGGTTGAAGAGTTCCAACGCCAGAAGGCCAAGATCGTGGCCGCTATCACAGCGTTGGATGCCGACATCATCGGCCTGCTGGAAATTGAAAACGACGGCTTTGGCGAATTCAGCGCCATTGCCGATCTGGTTGCGGCACTGAACGCACACATCGCCGATGCGAATTACGCCTTTGTTAACTTCGGCGTTGAGCAGGTAGGTACCGACAAGATCACCTCGGCGCTTATCTATGATCGCAACAAGGTGAAAGAAGTGGGCACCCCGGCCCTGACCACGGCGCAGCCGTTCGATTACGGTAACCGTCCGCCGATCGCACAGAGCTTCCGCTCAAACGAAACCTTGGAAACCGTGACCGTTGCCATGGCGCACCTGCGTTCAAAGGGCAGCTGTACCAAGGCGACCGACGGCGACGCTGACAACGGCGACGGCCAGGGTTGCTGGAACGCCACCCGCGTTTACGCGGCCAACCAATACGCGGCCTGGCTGCAAGCCAACCCGACCGGCGTGGCAGACAGCGACATGATCATCCTCGGCGACTTTAATGCCTATGCCATGGAAGATCCTATCCGCACCTTCGCAGACATCGGCTTTGCCAACGTCAGCCTGGCCAAAGACGGTAACGCACTGGATTATTCCTATGCCTACCAGGGCCGTATCGGCAGCCTGGATCATGCCCTGGCAAGCGAATCGCTGCTGGCTAAGGTAACGGATGTGGCTCACTGGCACATCAACGCCGACGAGCCGACCATTCTCGACTACAACATGGAATACAAGAGCCAGAATCAGCAAGCATCGCTGTACGCCGAAAGCCCATACCGCGCTTCGGATCACGATCCCGTGGTACTGGAACTGAATACCCAGCCGCTTGAAGTACTGAGCGAAGAAGTGGACGGGCTCAGCGGCAAGTTCAACTGGCACAACGAGGTATTCAAGCTGCCCCAAGGCTTTGACTTCCTGGAAGTCACGCTTGCCGGCGGCTGGGGTAATGCCGACCTGTACCTGGGTTACCAGAAAGCGCCGACGCTTAAGCGCTTCGACTGCCGCTCTGCCAACGCGGGCAACGAAGAGGTATGCCTTATCGAAAAACCGGCAGCGGGTAACTGGAAGATCCGCGTAACCGGCCCCGAGGCATACGGTGACGTCAAGCTAAGCTACCGCGCGGTAAAACTGCAAAAGTAAGCTGAAAATAAGGCCCGGGTTGAACCCGGGCTTTTACTTTCACCCGAGATTGAAAAAATCATGGGATTC
>JBNKEN010000326.1:0-4695 GCA_050288805.1 Pseudoalteromonas sp. | reverse complement strand
ACCGTCACGCTTGCAAGCATGGGATAGCTGGCGTGAAGGGCGCCGAGCAGGCGCTCCTTGAAAACCGGATCATCGGCGTTCTTGCCCCGAATGGCGCCGCGCCCGCCGAACAGGATGCGACCGTCCGGCAGCAGACGGTAGTAGTATTTCAGTTCGCGGGTATCCATCACCTGCACGCCGACCCGAAGGCCTGCGGCTGCAATCTCTTCCTGCGTCAACGGACGGGTGACGATAATGCTGGAAAGCACGGGTAAAAAGCGCCCGTTGACGGCCCTGTGCAGCCCCTTCGGCGTGTAGCCGTTGGCGGCCAGTACCAGTTGCTTGGCGCGAACGATACCGTTTGGGGTGTGTATCACATGACCCTCGGCGGTGGAGTCGATTTCCAGCGCCGGTGTCGACGTGTATATCTCGACTCCCGCAACGGTGGCCATTTTGGCGTAGCCGTGCACCAGCTTCAGCGGGTTGATGCCGAAACTGTTGGGGAAATAGAGTGCGCCATGGGCATGTTCGCTGTGCATGTACTGGCGCACCTCATCCTGATTCAGGTAGCGTACCGGATCGTCGAAGTGTTCCTGCAGCAAGCGCGCCTGCGCCTGCAACAAGGGAGCCTGACTCGGCTTATGGGCCACCTTAAGATAACCCTGGTAAAGGGCGTCGCACTCGATCTGCCCTTCCTCAATCAGTTCGCGCACCAGGGCGACACCCGACTGGTATTCGCTGTACATGGCCTGGGCGGTTTCCAGCCCCCATTTCCTGATGATGTCGCCGAATCCCAGGCGTCCGGTGCTTTGCAGCACGAACCCCGCGTTACGGCCGCTACATCCCCAGCCGATTTGGTTGGCCTCGATCAGGGTGACCTTCTTGCCGTATTCCTTTGCCAGAAAATAGGCGCAGCTGAGCCCGGTAAAGCCGCCGCCGATCACTACTACATCGCATTCCCGGTCGGTCGTTAGCGTGGGGTAGGTAGCTGGGTTTGGCAGTGTGTCGCGCCAATAGGAGGCCGGATAGCTTTCGCCACGGCCCGGGCTTTTATCAAGCAAGGGATCGTACATTCTTGTTATCTCAAAAATAAATAATCATTTCTGCGGCGGTGCAGTGGCAATGGCCGGGACAGACGGGGCAACAGTAACCGTCTTCCACACTGTCTCTGTGCCATTTGTCGGGATGGTCTTTGACTAACTGAGCGCCGCAACGGCTGAAATACATAAAGGCGCTGTTGCCGGGGCTTTCGCGCCAGACATGGGCGATGCCCGCGCGGGCTCCCTGCTGCTTTACCCGCTCGATGGAAGCGGTAAGCAGGGCGCGGCCTATTCCCTTGCCGCGCATGGATTCGCACACGGCGGAGCTTTTAAAGTAACAGACCTTTTCCGCTGCGACATGCCACATCGAGGGGGTGCACCATTGATCCAGCGCCCAGCTTCCGGGGGCATAGGTGAGACGGAATCCCACCAGGCGATCGCCTTCGTAGGCCAGCAGGCTGGCGTTGACGTCGTTCTTGATGCTCTTTTCATAGATGGCGGCAATTCCTTGGTCGTCAAGGTAATTCTCGCCGTGCACCTGCAAAGCGAGCGCCAGAACATCGGCGAAACAGGGTGGTTGCAGTTCAACTATTTTCAGCATGGGACTTTGCCATCGGTACGACTCAAACGACTATCTTGCCCTTACACCAGGGCGCTGTAAATCGTTTGCGTTTAAACGCTCTTCTATAGGTTTAGACCAGGAACCAGGTGGCAGTTCCCAGGAACGCGAAGATACCTACGATATCGGTGACCGTGGTGAGCACCACGTTACCGGCCAGCGCCGGATCTATGTGCATCCGTTTCAGCAGCAGGGGGATAAAGGCACCGGCAATACCGGCGGCGAGCAGGTTCATAAACATCGCGAAGGCGATCACCAGGCCGAGTTTATAGTCCCACTGCCAAAGTGCCACCACGCCCGCTATCAGCACAGCCCAGATCAGGCCGTTGAAGGCGCCGACCGCCAGTTCCTTGTTGAGCAGGAACTTTTGGTTGGTCTGGTTGACGTGACCGAGGGCAATACCGCGAACCACCAGGGTGAGCGTCTGGCTGCCTGCCACCCCGCCCATGGACGGCACTATGCCGTTGAGCACCGCGAGAAACGGCAAAATATCCAGGGTGTTTTCGAAAAAGCTGGCGACAAAGGCGGCAAGCAGGGCGGTCAGCAGGTTGACCCCGAGCCAGATCGAGCGGCGCTTGGTACTTTTAACCACGGGGGCGAAGGTATCTTCTTCATCGTCCAGACCGGCCAGGCTCAACATGCTGTGTTCGGCGTTTTCCCGAATAACGTCGACGATATCATCGATGGTGATACGGCCGAGCAGATGGGCGTTATCGTCGAGCACGGGCGCCGAAATCCAGTTGTGACGTTCGAACAGCTGCGCCACCTCAGATTCGTCCATGGTAATGGGGATCGACTCGCATTCCTCGTCCATCACATCGCGCACCATCTTTTCCGGCGCATTGGTCAGCAAGCGGGTCAGCGACATGGTGCCGAGGAAGGTGTTTTCCTTGTCGACCACGTAAAGTTCATCGGTGCCTTCGGGTAACTCGCCCTTCAGGCGCAGATAACGTAATACCACATCCAGTGACACGTCGGGACGGATCGTCACCGTATCCGTGTTCATCAATGCACCGGCGGAGCGCTCCTGATAAGACAGTGCCAGCGTCGCCCTTTCCCTGTCCTGGGCGTCCATGGCGCTGACCACGTCCTGGTATACGTTATCGGGCAGGCTTCGCAGTACTTCACCGAGGTCATCGTCGTCCATGTCTTCGGTGGCGGCGGCGATATGCTCCGGTTCCATCTGAACGATAATGCTGAGACGCACGTCCTCGGACAGTTCTTCCAGTACGTCGCCGCGCACGTCGGGATCGACCAGCTGCCACAGTTTGGTACGTATTTTATGGGGAGATGATTCGAGCAGCAGTGCGGTATCGCAGGGAGCGGTCTTGGCCAGCATACGTCGCACATGAACAAATTGACCGCTATTTAAAGCAGCCGTGACATCTTGGAGCTGTTGTAGCGGAGTGTCTTGTTCAAACGCTTCTGGCATTCGTACCTATACCCTTACTGAAAATCGATATTGCGGACCTGATCGGTTGGAAAGAAGCCAACTTATTGATAATGAATGTTAAGTCTAACTCAAAAGCGGTGGGGATACCAAGCGGCTATTCGGCTTCGTGAAATTTTTCGGCGATCAATTTGCCGATGGCATCCAGCGCTTTTTCCGCATCCGGTCCCTCGCAGACCACCCGCACCTGTTTTCCCCGGCTGCTTTCCAGGAGCAGCAGGCCGAGTACGCTGTCGCCGGCGGCTTCCCGCTCATCCTGATAGAGGGTGATACGGGCGTCAAAGGTCGCCGCAAGTTGGGCCAAAACCGATGCAGCGCGGGCGTGTAAGCCTAGTTTGTTTTCGATTAAAAAGGTATTTTCTGCACGCATTTATTTTTCTTGTTCCCGGTGGCGAATTTTCACGTTTTTATGGGTCTGGGCAAAACTCTCGCCCAGGGTTTGGGCCAGGTAAACCGATCTATGCTGGCCGCCGGTGCAACCTATGGCTACGGTGAGGTAACTGCGGTTGTTGCGCTCAAGGTGCGGCAGCCAGGTCTGCAGGAAGGTTTGAATCTGCCAGATAAACTTGTGCACTATGCTGTGGCTGGCTAGGAAATCCTTGACCGGCTGGTCCAGCCCGGTCAGCGGTTTCAGTTCCGGCTCCCAGTGCGGATTCGGCAAAAAGCGCGCATCGAATACATAGTCGGCGTTTTTCGGCAGGCCGTGCTTAAAGCCGAAGGACTCGAAGGTGATGATCAGCGCCTTGTCCTTTTTACCCATCACCTTTTCGCGGACCTCTTCCGCCAGCTGATGCACACTGAGCTCGCTGGTGTCGATAATAAAATCGGCCGAAGAGATGATGACGTCGAGCAGCTCCTTTTCCTGTTTGATGGCGAGATCCAACGGCAGGGCGTCGCGGGAAAGGGGGTGCAGGCGACGGGTTTCCGAAAAGCGTTTGATCAGGGTCTGGTCGTCGCTGTCGAGATAAAATAATGTGGTTTTTGCAAAGGCCGGCAGGTATTGCAGTATGTCGTTGAATTCTTCCGGCTGCTTGGGCAGGTTACGGACGTCGATACTGACGGCGATTTTGTCGTAACTGGCGGATACGCTGCGCACCAAGGCCGGCAGCAGATTGACGGGAATATTGTCGACACAGTAATAGCCGAGATCTTCCAGAACCCTGAGGGCGACTGATTTACCCGAGCCGGAGCGTCCGCTGACAATGATCAAATCCATTCCCGATACCTTAAGATGCGGCTGCGATCACCCGATACAAATCCTGATCCGATTGCGCCGAGCGCAGCTGTTTACAAAATTGCTTATCGCCCAGTTTATCAGCAATCGTCGCGAGCGTCTTCAAGTGCTGATCGCATTGCTGATCAGGTACGAGCAGTGCCACGAAAATGTCGACGGGTTTGCCGTCGATGGCATCGAAGTCGATCGCTTCCTGGTTAACCAGCACCAAGGCCAGGGTGTTATCTATGCCGGCCAGGCGACCATGGGGGATAGCGATACCGCGCCCGATACCCGTGCTGCCGAGTTTTTCTCGCGTCAACAGCGCATTCAAAATGACCTGCTCGGGGATCTCGGGTAACTTCTGGTGAGCCAGTTGACTGACATATTCCAG
>JBNKEN010000325.1:0-11075 GCA_050288805.1 Pseudoalteromonas sp. | reverse complement strand
ACGTTCGGCACCCTGGCGGCGCTGCCGCTGATCTTCATGACCTTGCACTTTCCGCTTTGGTTGCAGTGCGTGTTTGCCCTGGTGATCTGCGTATTCGGTATCTGGGTCTGTGAAAAAACCGCCGACGACCTCGGAGTGCACGACCATCCGGCTATCGTCTGGGATGAGGTGGCCGGTTTCTATATTACCATGCTGGGTGCCGCCATTAGCTGGCAGTCGCTGTTGGCGGGATTCATCCTGTTTCGCTTTTTTGATATTGCCAAGCCCGGACCCATCCGCGTTCTGGACAAAAAGCTCAAGGGCGGGTTCGGGATCATGGCCGATGACATACTGGCGGGTATTTTTTCATTGATCTGCGTGCAGGCTTTGTTTAAAACTGGGTATCTGCCCGGATAAGTAAAGAGATGAAGTCAGTGCCAGGGATCACAATGCCGCGTTTATTCAGTTTGATGTGCCGATGGATCCCGTTGTTGCTTTGCCTTTTCAGTGCGTCTGCGTCCTTCGCATCGATCAACGACTATGTAGTCAAGCAGTGGAATACGCGAAGCGGCCTGCCGTCGCAATCGCTCAAAAGCGTGGTGCAGGATCGTCAGGGTTATATCTGGCTCGGTACTCAGTTCGGTTTGAGCCGATTTGACGGCAACGATTTCACCAATTTCAACACGCAAAATACACCCTACCTGCCAAGCAATGCGATTAACAAGTTGTTGGTAGACAGGGACGGTTTGCTGTGGGTCGGCACCAAAACCGGTTTACTGGCGCTTGATCCTGCAACCATGAAGCACCGGGTTTTTGATCTCAAGGGACCGGTGCGGGACATATTGGAAGACGGTTACGGCGGTATCTGGATTGCTGCCAACGGCCTGTACTTTATCGCGCGCAACCAGCTGATCTTTCACCGTACCAATCGCGCTTCCGCTCCGGGCCCGGATCTCACCGCCATTACCCAGATTGTGGGTTCTGTCAGCAACATGGCGCTGTCGCCGGAAGGGATCTGGCTGGTCAACGAGCGTCACCTGTTGCGCCTGACCAACCTGTCGGCGCCCACGGCCGTGAGCCTGCGGCTTAAACTCACCGCCAAGGTGTCGCTGCCGGAGCGTTTGGCGCAGAGCATCATTCACGATGTCGCCTGGCTGGAAGGCACCTTATACCTGGCGTCGGAGTTGGGGGCCTATTTCCTCGATATCGACGATGAACTGCGCCCGTTTAACCTGCCGAGCGGCAACAATGCCGTATACAAGTTTATGAGCGACTCGGACGGCGCCCTTTGGGTGTCGACCTACGGGCGTTTACTGTTTCGCGACAATTCCGGCATGTGGCAATGGGTGGAACCGGTGCAGCTGGATCAAAGCATCTGGTTTTCAGACATTTACCGCGATAAACAAAACAATATCTGGTTGGCCAGTTTCAGTGAAGGTTTATGGCTCGCTCACGCCGGCCGGGTTGAGCGACACAGCGCGATTTCAAAGATGACCGAATCCGTGATGGCGCTCACCATCGCGCCCGACGGCGTACTCTGGGTTGCCAACCGCAGCGGTGTCGGCTATTTCGATGACGAAAACCATTTTATCAACAAGATCCCGCGAGAGACGCTGAAGCGCAACGCCATTCACGACATGCAGTTTTACGGTGGCCGGCTTTATCTCGCGACCGATCGCGGCGTATTGTATTACGAAAATAACGAGCTGCAGGTGCTGCCCGATCGTATTCTTAAGCAGAACCCGGTGTTTGCCATCAGCCCGGCCAGCGAAGGCGGGCTGTGGTTCGGAACCGGACGCGGTATGTACCGTTACAATTACAATACCCTGACGCCATTTTCCTACAATGCCTTCTTAAGCAGTAAATTCATTACCTATGTCATCGACAAGGGAGAGTACGGCGTTATCGGCACCAGCAAGGGCGGTTACTATTTTACCGAACGGGGGATTGAGCGTTTGGGTGGTTCTACCGCACTTGAAGGGGCGTATGTCACCAGTATTTTGGTGATCGACGATGTCGGCACCCTGGTCGGCTCTCTCAATGACGGCTTGTTTTACAGGAACAAGTCGGGGCGTTGGCGCCAGCTGGATACGTCGAACGGCCTGCCTTACGGGGCTGTTTTCAGCCTCCATTACGATGCCAAATTAAACCGGATCTGGGTCAGCACCATGAAAGGGGTTTACCGGATGCCGGTCGACCAGTTTAACGGCGATATTGAAAACCTCCAGGTTGAGCAGGTGATCTCTTCCTTCGACCGTCAGCTCGACGGTAAGGCCAGTCAATGCTGCGCGGGGCTCGGTCACGATGCGGTAGCCGACAGCGGCGACTCGATCTGGTATCCGAGTCTCCAGGGTGTCGTAGAAATTCCGAAAAACGTCGAGTTGTTCGGCCGCGAGGTGCTGCTTCCCCAGGTGGAAAGCATCAGTACCGGCAACCGTACCCTGCATATCGCGGCGCTTGGAGCGGATCCGGTACTGAATACCAGCGATCGCGACATAACCATCAAATACACCGCCATCGATTTTTACGCCCCGAGCGAAATTGAGTTTCGCTATCGCCTGCAGGGATTCGACAGCGACTGGCGTTATGTGGACAATCGCCGCGAGGCCATCTATACCAACCTGCCGCCGGGGCCTTTCCTGTTCCGACTGGAGGTGAAGCGTAACGGGGAAGACTGGGATACCGCCCGGGGCGGCGAATATGCCTTTGTGGTGCCGATGCGCTTCGACGAAACCGTTTATTTCCGTTTGCTTATCGTTACCGGGTTTATCTCCCTGCTGTATCTCGTGTTTTGGGTGTTCAGAACCCAGGAACGGCGCAAGCAGGCGGCCTTGGAAAGCCTGGTTACCGCACGTACCACCGAGTTGCGCGAAGCCAACGACAAGCTCAATCAGGTCAACTCCCAGCTTAAGCTGGTCAGTCACTCGGACGAGCTGACCGGTCTGCGCAGTCGCCGTTTCCTGTTCGACCAGCTGCCTAAAGATGTGGAGCATTACCAGCGTAACGCCCAATCGTTACAGGCTCAGGGCAAGTCGTTGGTACTTTTGATCATCAACCTGGACAAATTCAGTAAGGTCAACGACGCCTTCGGGCCGCTTGGCGGTGACAGTTGCCTGCAGCAGATGGCGACCTTGCTTAACAGCCGTACCCAGGGCTCCGATTACGTGGTGCGCTGGAGCGGTGACGAGTTCTTGTTGCTGCTGCGTGATTTCAAACGCGAGGCCATTCAGGAATACGTCTGTGATCTGTGCAGCAGTCTGGCAGAAAATGCTTTCTCCCTGCCCAACGGTAAGAATATTCACCTTACCGCGTCGGTGGGCTGGTCATATTATCCGTTGCCGTTGCTAGGCGGTCAGGTCATAGGATGGGAAACCTCGGTCAATCTGGCGGACATCGCCTTGCACCAGGTGAAAAAACGCGGTGGTGACGGCGCCGCCACCATCACCTTCGACGAGCAACTGGACGCCTTTGAGTTCGAGCAGAGCGAAAACATAGACAGGCAGTTGGCAGATTTACAGGCCAGCGGCCTGGCGTCCATCAACATCTGGATGCGCTAGTCAGCGGCAAGCGCAGACGAAATAAGATAAAAATAAAAAAGGAGCCACAGGCTCCTTTTTTATTTTTGAGTGTTGACTCGCCGGTTACCCGACAAAGCGTTCGATGCTCGCCTTGATGCCGGCGCTGTCGAGGCCCAGTTCGCTGTACATCTCTTCCTGACTGCCGTGCTTGATAAAGCGGTCCGGGATACCCAGGTTCAGTACCGGCTTGAGCAGGCGGTTTGCCATCAGGTATTCGTTGACCGCGGAACCCGCACCACCGGCGACGGCATTGTCTTCCAGGGTGATCAACACATCGTGGCTGGCGGCCAGTTCCGCGATCAGCGACTCGTCCAGCGGTTTGACGAAACGCATATCCACCAAGGTGGCGTCGAGTTCCTCGGCGACCGGTCGGGCGTAATCGAGCAGGGTGCCAAAGGACAGAATGGCGACTTTTTTGCCTTCGCGCAGCATCTGGGCCTTGCCGATTTCCAACCGGGTCATCTCTCTGCTTATCTCAGCCTCGCCGAAGCTGCCTCGTGGGTAGCGCACGGCGCAAGGGGTTGAGTGGAGATGGCCTGTGTACAGCATATTGCGGCACTCGGCTGCGTCACTCGGGCTCATGATCACCATATTGGGAATGCAGCGCATAAAGCTGAGATCGTAGGCGCCCTGGTGGGTTTCACCGTCGGCACCGACGATTCCTGCACGGTCGATGGCGAACAATACCGGCAGGTTCTGCAGCGCCACGTCGTGGATCAGCTGATCGTAACCGCGCTGCAGGAAACTGGAATAGATGGCGACAACCGGGTTCAGCCCTTCACAGGCGAAACCGGCGCCAAGCGTCACGGCATGCTGTTCGGCAATCGCCACATCAAAATACTGCGCCGGGTATTCCTTGGAAAAGCGCACCATGCCGGAGCCTTCACGCATCGCCGGGGTAATGGCCATCAGCTTGGGATCTTCTGCCGCCATATCGCACAGCCAGTCACCGAACACCTTGGAGAAGGTCGGCGCGCCGGGTTTTGATTTCGGCAGGCTGTCGAGGCTCGGGTCAAACTTAGGCACGCCATGGTAACCGATGGGATCCGCTTCCGCCGGACGATACCCCTTGCCCTTTTGGGTTTTGATATGGAGCAGTTGCGGACCCTTGAGGTTGCGCATATTACGCAGGGTGTCGACCAGCATAGTGACGTCATGGCCGTCGATGGGGCCGATGTAGTTAAAGCCGAGTTCTTCGAAGAAGGTGCCGGGCACTACCATGCCCTTAAGGTGCTCTTCCATGCGACTCGCCAGTTCCTTGATCGGCGGCATGCCCGAGAGCAGCTTTTTGCCGCCTTCACGGATGCTGGTGTAGAAACTGCCTGACAGGATACGGGCAAAATGATTGTTGAGTGCGCCGACGTTTTCCGAGATAGACATTTCATTGTCGTTGAGAATGATCAACATATCCGGCTTGATATCACCGGCGTGATTCATCGCTTCGAATGCCATCCCGGCGGTCATGGCGCCGTCGCCGATCACCGCGACGGTTTTTCGTCCCAGGCCTTCTCGTTCACCGGCGATGGCCATACCCAGGGCGGCGGAAATCGAGGTACTGGAATGACCGACACTGAAGGTGTCATACTCGCTTTCTTCACGATAGGGGAAGGGATGCAGCCCGTCCTTTTGCCGTATGGTTTGCATACGCTCACGTCTGCCGGTGAGTATCTTGTGCGGATAGGCCTGGTGGCCCACGTCCCATATCAGGCGATCAAACGGGGTGTTATATACATAGTGAAGCGCCACCGTCAGTTCGACGGTGCCAAGGCCCGAGGCAAGGTGTCCGCTCGATTTTGACACCGAATTCAGCAGGTACTCGCGTAATTCGTTGCTTAGCGCGATGAGTTTGTCCTGCGGGAGCTCCCGCAGCTGGGCCGGTTCATCGACCAGCCCGAGCAGGGGATACTTGCTCCTGTCAAGTTTCATGTGTGTAATGCTGTCCTTCACTTAATTCTTTGCGGCCGGTCTGGTTGTTTTCTTACCCTTGTCGGGCCGGATCGCTTTTATGTCTCAATGATCGCGCTGAACGATGTAATTGGCAAGCGCTACCAACGGAGCCGTATTTGTTTCCAAGGCGGCCAGAGCGTTAATCGCTTGTTGTCGCAGTTGCTCCGCCTTGTCTTTTGCACCCTTAAGGCCCAAAAGGGCCGGATAGGTGGCCTTGTTGGCTGCCAGATCGGAACCCTGGGGTTTGCCAAGGGTTTCGGTGTTTCCTTCGATATCGAGAATATCGTCCTGAACCTGGAACGCGAGACCGATTGCACGACCATATTCCAAAAGACGCTGCCGGGTTTCCAACGCACATTCCGGTGCCGCCAGACAGCCTAACTCGATGGCGCAGCTGAGCAGGGCACCGGTCTTAAGGCTATGGATCCGCTCGAGTTGTTTCAGTGTCGTGGGATTATCGGTAGCGGCCAGGTCGAGGGCCTGACCACCGACCATGCCGTTAAGCCCGGCGGCCTTGGCCAGCACATGTATCATTTCGACCTGCTTGCTGGCATCGACGGCGAAACGGTGTTTGGCAATCAATTCAAACGCCAGCGTTTGCAGCCCGTCGCCGGCCAAAATGGCGGTGGCCTCGTCAAAGGCGATATGGCAGGTCGGCTTGCCGCGGCGCAGTTCATCGTCGTCCATGGCGGGAAGATCGTCATGGACCAGGGAATAGCTGTGAATGCACTCGATGGCGGCGGCCAGTACGTCGAGATCGGCTTGTTTTGCACCCAGCATAGTGCCGGTTGCATAAACCAAAAACGGTCGCAAACGCTTGCCGCCGTTGCTCAGGCTGTAATAGCTGGCTTCCATCAGTCGCGGGTCGCTTTGATGCGGCAGTGCGAAATGCCGTTGCAAGACGCTTTCTACATTGCGGCGCGTTTCCGACAGGTAATGCTTTATGTCCACTCAGTCTTCCAATTCGGGATTAAAAGGGGTGGCCGGTGCGTCAACCTGGTTGCCCATCAGAATGCTGACCTTCTGTTCGGCCTGGTTCAGTTTTTCTGCGGACGCGGCGGCAAGGCCGATCCCGCGTTCGAACTGTTTCAGGGATTGTTCCAGCGTCAGTTCGCCCTGTTCCATATCGCTGACTATGCTCGCCAGCTCATCCATCGCTTCTTCAAAGCTCAGATTGTCGGGTTTTTTCTGCACCATAATTCGGGCTCTTGGAAGATCTACATTAATGAGAAAATACCGCCAATTTTAGGGAGTTTGCCGGATCAGGTCAAAGAAAGCCTGATTTTTTTTAATTTGCTTATTTCCTTTAGCGCCAGTCTTGCTAAAGTTAGCCTTACCGCAGCAAGGGTCCGGCGGCGTTGATGAATTATCGTTAAAAAATGATTTAAGTAATTCAGTAGCTTGCCGATAGAGTTCGTATAATAATAGTGATGCTGCGGATCAGTCCAAGAGTATTCCTACGGAGGGTGTGTGGATTTAGCAACCATAATCGGCATTTTGGGCGCCATAGGTTTTATTGTCATGTCTATGGTGCTGGGGGGCGATCTGGGGATGTTCTACAACACCCCATCCGTGTTGATTGTATTTGGTGGCTCCCTGTTCATCGTTCTGGCCAATTTTACCATGGGTCAGTTTTTCGCCATCGGTAAGGTGGCCGCCAAGGCATTCATGTTCAAGATAGAATCGCCCGAAGAGCTGATCGAAAAAGCCGTTGAGCTTGCCGACTCGGCCCGTAAGGGGGGCTTTCTGGCGCTTGAAGAGGCCGATATACCTAACCCCTTTATGCGTAAGGGGATCGACATGTTGGTTGACGGTCACGATGCCGACGTGGTTCGTTCAACGTTGGAAAAAGACATTTCCCTTACCTCCAACCGTCATGCACTCGGTGCGGCACTGTTCAAAACCTTAGGTGATATAGGTCCAGCCATGGGGATGATAGGTACGCTGATAGGTTTGGTGGCGATGCTGTCGAACATGGACGATCCCAAGGCCATCGGCCCGGCCATGGCGGTGGCGTTGTTGACTACCCTGTACGGTGCGTTTCTCGCAAACGTGGTTGCGATTCCCATTCAAGCCAAGCTCGAACTACGCGGCGGCGAGGAGGAGCTGAACCAACGTTTGATTCTGGATGCCATCCTGGGTATTCAGGACGGGCAAAACCCGAAAGTGATCGAAGGGATCTTGAAAAATTACCTCGCAGCGTCAAAACGCGTTGTTGACACCGAGGAGTAGACACTATGTCCAATCAGCAAGAGTGTAAATGTCCGCCACCGGGACTTCCTGCCTGGATGGGGACGTTTGCCGATCTGATGTCGCTGCTGATGTGTTTCTTCGTGCTGCTTTTGGCCTTTTCCGAAATGGACGTGCTGAAGTTCAAGCAAATTGCCGGTTCGATGAAATTCGCCTTCGGTGTGCAAAACAAGCTGGAAGTCAAAGATATTCCCAAGGGCACCAGCGTTATCGCCATGGAATTCACGCCCGGCAAGCCGGATCCGACGCCGATTGAAACCATTCAGCAACAAACGGTCGAAATGACGCAGCAGATGCTGGAATTCCAGGCCGGTGAAGAGGATTCTGCGGGTGGCCGTCAGGAGCAGCGCGGTAACAAACGCGGCGGTGATTCGCAAAGCACGGCACAAAACGAGCAGCAAAGTCAGGCTACCCAAGCCGCGGATCAGGAACGTGTCAACGAACTGGTGAAGAAAATCGCCCAGCAGCTGGAACAGCAGATCATCGACGGTGCCATCGAGCTTGAGTCTATGGGGCAGCAGATCATCATACGGATCCGTGAAAACGGTTCGTTTCCCTCCGGCAGTGCGTTTTTGCAGCCGCAGTTTAAACCCATTATTCAGGAAATTGCGGCCTTGCTGAAGGATGTGCCGGGGGAAATCACCGTTTCCGGTCATACCGACGATTTCCAGGTAGCCAACGAGTTATATACCAACAACTGGGATCTGTCGGCAGAGCGCGCCGTTGCCGTTGCCAGTGAAATGCAAAAGGTATCCGGATTCGACAAGAGCCGTATGGTGGTTGTCGGGCATGCGGAAACCCGTCCGTTGGTGCCGAACGACAGCGAAGAGGCAAGACGGCGTAACCGCCGGGTGGAAATCTCGATCCTGCAGGGTAAGGCGAAGGAATCGGCTCCCATCGAAGTGGTAAAATAGGGCGGCACGAAGCCGTCCTTATGCTTGCATTTATCCTGATACAAAATTTCAAACCTACTTCCGCTCGGCTTTAAGCTCTGCTACTCTACTGTTTAAATAACCAGTATTTTTGCCGCAATGAAACTCTACATAGCTGAAAAGCCCTCTCTCGGACGCGCAATAGCCGATGCCTTGCCCTTGCCCCATAAAAAGCAAGATGGCTATATCGAGGTTGGCAACGGCGACCGGGTTTCCTGGTGTATCGGGCACCTGCTGGAGCAGGCCGAGCCGGATGACTACGATGTGCGTTACAAAAAGTGGCAACTCGAACATCTGCCCATCGTGCCTGCCGAGTGGCAACTGAAAGCCAAACAAAAAACCCGCAAGCAACTCACCTTGCTCAAAAAATTGATAAAGCAGGCCGATCAACTGGTGCACGCGGGCGATCCCGACCGTGAGGGTCAGCTACTGGTGGACGAGGTGATCGAGCAGGCCGGGCTGACAAAACAGAAGAAGGCCCAGGTCCAACGGCTGTTGATCAGCGATCTCAACATCGAGGCGGTGAAAAAAGCGCTTGCCGGGATGCGGCCAAACCGCGATTTCATCCCTCTCAGCGTGTCTGCGCTCGCGCGCTCTCGGGCCGACTGGCTGTTCGGCATGAACCTGACAAGGGCCTATACCATCCTCGGTCAGCGGGCCGGCTATCGGGGGGTGTTATCCGTCGGCCGGGTTCAGACCCCCGTGTTGGGCCTGGTCGTCAGGCGCGACAGGGAAATCGCCGAGTTTACTCCGCGCCCGTTTTATGAAGTGATGGCTGAGCTGGAAACCGACACCTCAGCACGCGTGAGCGCTAAATGGCTCCCCAGTGAGGCATGCGAGCCGTATATGGATGAAGACGGTCGGGTATTGCACAAGGGGCTGGCGGAGAATGTGGTTCGTCGCATTACCGCCCAGCCGGCAACCGTCGAAGAGGTGACCGATAAACAGCACCGGCAGGCGCCGCCGCTACCTTATAATCTCTCGGCGCTGCAGATCGATGCCGCAAAGGCATTCGGTATGCCGGCAAAGAAGGTACTCGATATCTGCCAAAGCCTGTATGAACGGCATAAGCTCATTACCTATCCGCGCTCCGACAACCGGTATTTGCCTTTCGCGCATTTTACCGAGGCGGGCCAGGTACTGGCCGCCGTCGGGCACAACGGCGGACAACCCCAAGGGGCTCTGGAAAAAGCGGATTTAAGCAAAAAGAGCAAATGTTGGAACGACAAAAAGGTGGAGGCCCACCATGCAATTATCCCGACGGCGAAGAAATTGGCTACGGCCAGCCTGGGTCATGACGAGGCGACCATTTACGGTTTGATCTGTCGCCAATACCTGGCCCAGTTTTATCCCGAATATCGTTATCGCGAATACAGCCTGGTTTTCGACATAGCGGGAGGGCGTTTCAAGGCAAGCAGCAGGCAGGACATTGAACTCGGTTTTAAATCGTTGATGGGCAAAGCGGACGAAGCGGCAAAAGCGCAACTTCCCGAATTAAAGAAGGGTGACAGGCTTCATTGTGTTGGCGGTCAAATATTGGAGAAAATCACCGAACCGCCCAAGCACTTTAATGATGCGACGCTGTTGAGTGCCATGACGGGGATAAGCCGATATGTCAGTGATCCCGAAACCAAAAAGATATTGCGCGAAACCGATGGCTTAGGGACCGAAGCGACCCGTGCCGGGATCATCGAACTTTTATTCAAACGCGGCTTTTTGCAACGCCAGGGCAAACAGATCCTGGCGACCGAAGCGGGGCATGCGCTGATAAATGCGTTACCCGATGTGATCACCTATCCGGATATGACGGCGAAATGGGAAGCGAGCCTGGGAAAAATAGCGCAAAAGGAGATGCCATACGGGCAGTTTATGGCGCCGCTTTTGCAAGAACTGACCGGTATTTTGAGTCAGACGTCGAGCATTCCCGGTGCAGCCTTTCGTGATTTGCCGGCAGCCAAAAAAGCGCCATTTCGCCGCCGTAACAAACGCTTCGCTACAAAAGGGCCAAAAGAGAAAGCCGGGGGGCAATAAAAAACCTGCCGCAGCAGGTTTTTTATTCGGGAATTACCGGTTAAACAAGGCTATTGCCGCATTGGTCATCGCCGTCACCCCGGTTGGTATGGTGCGGCGATAATCCGGCGCAAATTTGCTCGAATGTAACGAGGGTAATGGCTCTGCGTTCTTCATCGCTTTTTCATACTGGCCCGGTTCGACACCGCCAAGCCAGAACAGGGTGATAGGAACCTGCTCGTCGGTTCTGCCGTACAGGCCGAAGTCTTCACCCGCCATCACCGGCTGGGTTTCCAATACATTCTCAGCCCCAAGAGCCTGGCTCATTGCCTCGGTGACCAACGCTGTTTGCTTCGGATCGTTGTAGGTTGAGGGGATG
>JBNKEN010000324.1:0-6075 GCA_050288805.1 Pseudoalteromonas sp. | reverse complement strand
TGCCGCGCCGAAGTTTAACGACGATATTCGTTTGCTTAATGCGAGCCCAATGCAATTGATCGACAACGAGCGAGCCCATCGGCGGCTTGCGGGCCTGGATATCGGCCGCGATCTCTATATTCAAGGCGAGTCGGCGCAACGGGTGCTGGAGCGCGAAGAGGCATTGGTTGAAAAAATTCACACCCTCGTTCCGGCTGCGGTGATAAGCGGCGTAACCCAATGGCTGCCGAGTCTTGCCCGTCAGCAGCAAAATCTGGCGGCACTTCAGCGGGCAAGCGAGCGGGGCGTATTCGATATGGTGGCCGAGCTCAGCGGGGAAAAACCGCGCTGGAATTCAACCTCGCCGCTGCGACCGGAGAGTTTTTCCGGCTCACCGCTTGCGCCCCTTATCGAGACGCGCCTGGTCCGGGTCGGTGAGCTGTGGGTCGGCCGTCTCAGCATTACGGGGCTGACGGAAAAAGAATGGGGACCTTTACTGGGGGAAATGCCCTGGGTTTCTGCCTACGACAAGGCGAGTGATATCTCACACACCCTCGGCACCTTTCGTGATTATCTCCTGATTGCCGTTGCAGTGGCCTGTGTGCTGATGCTGGCGCTGTTTGCCTGGCGGTTCGGGATTATCGATGCGCTTTGGCAGGGGGCCGGGGTGGTCACTGCGTTGTTGCTGATGTTTTCCCTCAGCTATGTGTGCCTCGGCAGTTTAAATATTTTCAATGTGCTGGCGGCCCTGCTGCTGCTGGCGCTGGCAATAGATTATCTGATTTTTTATCAAATTCATGGGTTTAGGGGAAGCAACGTCACGGCCGTCAGCCTCTCGGCGTTATCGTCGCTGGCGGTGTTCGGCCTGCTGGCGGTTTCCCGTACTCCGGCCATCTATAGCTTTGGACTCAGCGTAATGTGGGGCCTTGTGGCCATCTACTGCATCGCGCCTTTGACATTACGGAAAATTAATAATGAATAATAATGCTGACTATGACGTGGTGGTGATCGGGGCCGGTCCTTCCGGCGCGTTGGCGAGCAGCCTGCTGCATCAACAGGGCTGGCGCGTACTTGTGCTGGAAAAAGAGACCTTTCCGCGTTTTTCCATCGGTGAGAGCCTGTTGCCCCAGTGCATGAGCTTTCTGGAAGACGCCGGAATGGCGTCCCTACTGACAGAGCGTGCCGATGAGCTGGGTTTTCAGTTTAAAGACGGGGCGGCGTTTTATCATAACGGCAAGCGCGCCACCATCGATTTTACGCAAAAGTTCAGTGCAGGACCGGGAACCACTTTTCAGGTCAGACGTGCCGATTTCGACAAGTTGTTGGCCGACGGCGCCGAAAAGCAGGGCGTCGAGATTCGCTACCGGCAAACCGTGGTCGCCTGGCAGGACGGCGAGCACGGCGCGAAACTGGACGTGCTGGATGAACAGGGCGCCCTGTATCAGGTCGCTGCGCGTTTTGTGCTCGACGCCAGCGGGTTTGGCCGCGTTTTACCGCGCTTACTGGACCTTGAGGTGCCGTCGGATTTTCCCCTGCGCAGCGCCTGTTTCAGCCATTTTGTCGACGGCATCGACGATCCGACATTCGACAGAAACAAGATACTGATCACCGTGCATCCGGAGCATCGCGACGTCTGGTACTGGTTAATCCCGTTTTCCGACGGCACCGCGAGTATCGGCGTGGTGGGTGAACCGTCACGGCTCAATGAAGGAGATGAACCGCCGGCGCAGGTTTTGGCACGCTTTATTTCCGAGGATGCGCATCTTGCCACACTGTTGCAAAATGCGAGTCCTCTCGGCGAAGCGCGCAGTATCCGCGGCTATTCCGCCAATGTGAAAACGCTGGCGGGCGCGCATTTTGCCCTGCTGGGCAATGCCGGTGAATTCCTCGATCCGGTGTTCTCCTCCGGCGTCACCATCGCCCTTAAGTCGGCGCATCTTATCGCGCCCTTGCTCGACCGCTATCTGCGCGGCGAAGCCGTCGATTTCGACACCGAATATGCGAAGCCTCTGCAGGCAGGCGTTCGCTGTTTTAAAACCTTTGTCGGCGCCTGGTACGACACCCGTTTTCAGGACGTGATCTTTTACCCGGGAAAAAACGACCAGGTGCGTGATATGATAAGCGCTATTTTGGCGGGCTACGCCTGGGATGACGCCAACCCCTATGTGGCGCAAAGCGAACGCCGCTTGGAAGTACTGGCCCAGTTATGCAGGGAGGAGGCGTGAAACGTCTCTGCATCGCATTTTTACTGTCGCTCAGCGGATGCGTCAGCGTGCTGCCCGAGTTGCCCGAGGTGGTGCTCGCAGAGCAGGTGTGGCTTAGGCTCGGCACGGTGCCGACGACCCTGACGGGACAAAGCTGGCAACAGGTGATAAAGGTTACCAGGCCCGGGCACAGCGACACGGTTCTGGCGCAGCTTGCGATAGGCGATGACGGCGAATTGCGCCTGAACGTGATGTCGGTGCAGGGCATTCCTCTGTTCGAGCTGACTCAAGGGAGCGACGGTTCAATCGCCAGCAAGCGATTTGTACCGGCAGCCGGGCTTGAGCCCGAATATGTGCTGGCCGACATTGCCCTGGTGCACTGGCCACAAGAGGCTCTGCGCGGCATGTTGAGCGGTGCGGTGCTGAATGACAAGCAGGGAACGCGCACCGTGGAAACGCAAACGGGTGCGATCATCCGCATTGAATATTTACCTGAGAATACCCGCCTTAGCAATCTGGCGCGGGCGTATCAATTAGAATTTACACGAGTGGATTAGCATGGCCGTATGGTTAAACCAACTTGGTATCGTCAGTGCCCTCGGCGTGGGACGGGAAGAAACCCGTAAGGCGCTGACCGCGGAGCACAGGACAACGCCGCTGACGCGGACGACGGCGCTCGGCTTTGCCGAGCAGGCGTTTTATGTAGGCCAGGTGCCCTCACTGGCACTGAGTGAACCCTTGCGCAACAATCGGCTTGCGGATATGGCACTGGCTCAGCTGGCCGATTGTCTGGCGGTATTTTGCGACACGCCGCGGGAACGCGTCGGTGTGGTCATCGGCACCAGCACCGCGGATATTGCCGACGGCGAGCGGGCGCGTCAACGCCTTGCCGGGCAAGGAACGTGGCCGCAAGGCTTTCATTACAGCGCCCAGGAATTAACGGCGCCGGCTAGCTACATTGCAGAGCAGGTAGAGGCCAGGGGGCCGGTGTTCAGCATTTCAACCGCCTGCAGTTCCGGCGCCAAGGCGCTGCTGAGCGCCAAGGCCTTACTTGAGGCCGATGTTGTCGATATGGTTGTCTGCGGCGGCGTCGACAGCCTGTGTAAAATGACGGTCAACGGTTTTCTCGCGCTCGCCAGTACCTCGGCGGCGATCTGCCGTCCTTTTTCGGCACACCGCGACGGCATCAACCTGGGCGAAGGGGCCGGCTTGTTCGTGATGTCGCGGCGTAAGCTGGACGGCTTTGACAACATTCGGCTTTATGGCGGCGGTGAATCGTCGGATGCCTACCATATTTCGGCCCCGGAACCGAGTGGCCAAGGCGCTAGCGCGGCGATGGCGACTGCGCTTCAAAACGCCGGGCTATCGGCGGCGGATATCGATTACATCAATGCACACGGAACGGCGACGCCGAAGAACGACGAAATGGAAGCCAGTGCCATCGGTCGGCTGTTTTCCTGTGGCGTACCGGTCAGTTCGACCAAGCACCTCACCGGCCATACGCTGGGCGCGGCGGGGGCCGTCGAGGCCGGGATCTGTTGGCTGTTGTCGCAAAGCACCGAGCCGCAGTGTCTGCCCTGGCAGAGCGATTGCGAACCGGACCCTGCGCTCGCGGAGATAGATCTGTTGACCGCCCCGAGAACGGTGACCGTCGATGTCTGTCTTTCCAATTCGTTCGCCTTCGGCGGCAATAATGTGTGTTTGATTTTAGGTAAAGACAATGACTCGCTATGAGATTACCCAGGTGCTTCCTCATCGAGCGCCCATGATACTGATAGATGAGCTGGCACGTTATGATACGCAATCTGCCGTATGTACCGTGACGATATCGGCGCAAAGCCCGTTTTTCGATGCCAATCTCGGCGGCGTGCCGAACTATATCGGTTGCGAATACATGGCGCAGGCGATTGCGGCCTATGCCGGCGCGAATGCCCTTGATAAGGGCGAAGCGGTCAAGATCGGGTTTTTACTCGGTAGCCGAAAATACCGCAGCCATGCAGCGCAGTTTAACGACGGCGCGAGTTTGGAGGTATCGGTGAGCAAGCTGATCGAAGACGAATCGGGTCTTAGTGTGTTCCAGTGTGAAATTTCCGCCTCGGGTACCTGCCTGGCCGAGGCCAAGATCAATGTATTTCAGCCCCAGGATGCTGTTCAATTTATAAGAGAAAATGCATGAGCAAGCGAGTTTTAGTGACCGGCTCCAGCCGTGGTATAGGTAAAGCGATCGCCCTGAAATTGGCGAGCCAAGGTTTTGATATTGCCGTACATTGCCGTAGCGCCGTTGAGCTGGCCGAGGAAGTCTGTAAGGAGATCCGCGCCCTTGGTCAACGGGCCAGCGTGCTGCAGTTTGACGTCTGTGAGCGGGATGCGGCACGGGGTGAAATCGAGCGCGATATTGCCGAGCACGGTGCCTATTACGGGGTGATCTGCAATGCCGGTATCACCCGTGACATGGCGTTTCCGGCGATGCAGGGCGAAGACTGGGACGCGGTTATTCGCACCGGCCTTGACGGTTTTTACAACGTGGTGCATCCCACAGTGATGCCCATGGTGCAGGCGAGAAGCGGCGGTCGCATCATCACCATGGCGTCGGTTTCGGGGATTGCGGGCAACCGCGGTCAGGTTAACTACAGCGCCGCCAAGGCGGGTCTTATCGGGGCGACCAAGGCGTTGGCGCTGGAACTTGCCAAGCGCAAAATTACCGTCAACTGTGTTGCGCCGGGCCTGATTGAAACGGAAATGACGGACCAGTTGCCGGTAGAAGAAATGATGAAAATGATCCCGCTCAAGCGAATGGGGCAGGCCAGCGAAGTGGCGGGTACGGTCGCCTTCCTGATGTCGGACGATGCCGCCTATATCACCCGCCAGGTGATCTCGGTAAACGGCGGGCTGGTCTGATGAAGCGGGTTGTCGTTACCGGCATGTCTGCCATTACCGCGCTCGGGGACAGCTGGGAAGAATTTAAGCAAGGGCTGCAAAAGGGCGAAAATGCCGTGGTCGCCATGCCCGAGTGGGATTACGTCACTGAGCTCAATACCCGTCTCGCCGCCCCCGTAACCCATTTCAGCCGCCCGAGTCATTACAACCGTAAGATGATCCGCTCAATGGGGCGGGTGTCTTTGATGGCAACCCGGGCCACGGAGCTGGCGCTTGAACAGGCGGGGTTGTTGCAGCATCCTGCCCTTGGTGACGGCCGCACGGGCGTCGCCTACGGCTCGTCCATCGGTTCGACCCCTCCCCTGGTACCGATGGCCAACATGTTGAAACACGGCGATATGACCGGTGTTACCGCCACCAGTTATATTCAAATGATGGCGCACACCACACCTGTCAATATCGGTGTGTTTTTTGGGCTGAAGGGACGCATAATCACCACCAGTTCGGCCTGTACCTCGGGTTCCCAGGGCATAGGTTATGCCTATGAAGCGATACGCTTTGGCAGGCAAAAAATTATGGTGGCGGGCGGTGCCGAGGAATTGTGTGTCTCGGAAGCGGCGGTGTTCGATACCCTGTACGCCACCAGTGTCAAAAACGCCAGCCCGAAAGAGACGCCAAGGCCCTTCGACGGTGAACGTGATGGCTTGGTGATAGGTGAAGGCGCCTGTACCCTGATCCTTGAGGAACTGGAGCACGCAAAGGCGCGCGGCGCGACCATTTATGCCGAACTTGTGGGCTTCGGGTGTAATTCCGACGGTCAGCACGTGACCCAGCCGAGCAGCGACACCATGCAGGTGGCCATCGAAATGGCCCTTGCCGACAGCGGGTTAGAAGCGGCGCAAATCGGCTACGTCAACGCCCATGGCACGGCCACCGATCGCGGCGATATCGCCGAATCGCACGCCACCTACCGGGCGCTCGGTGAAAAGCCGATCAGCTCGCTGAAAAGCTACCT
>JBNKEN010000323.1:0-10016 GCA_050288805.1 Pseudoalteromonas sp. | reverse complement strand
CCTGACCCCGGGACGCGATGGCCTGGTGCACATTTCGCAGCTCTCCAACGAGCGTGTCGAAAACGTCACCGACGTGGTCAAGGAAGGCGAGACCGTCAAGGTCAAGGTCCTCGAGGTCGACAAGCAGGGCCGCGTAAGGTTGTCCATGAAAGAAGTCGGCAACGACGACTGAAGCATCCGCACCACACGGCAATGAAAAATGCCCGGCATGGCCGGGCCTCAGAGCTCAGCGCTTAGGGTTGCAATGCAATGCGCCCGTAGTGGGAAGCCAGATCGCTAATTCGGATCTGCCCCGGCAGGTCGGCGAATTTGGCGTCCGCAAACTTAGTGCCCCTCAACTGTATGTTGACACGCGGCGCGTTGTCGCTCAGTACGGTCTGGCGGTAGAATGCCCGAATGTCTGCCAAAGTCACCTTTTCAACTTCCGCTATCAGTTTCGCTTTCGAGTCAAATGCAAAGTTCTCCCGATACCAGTCGGTGATCAGGGGAGTCAGTTCGTCCTGGAGGTTTTTCGGCGGTTCCTTAAGGGCCACTAAAGTGGCGTTCTTTAACTGCTCGAACGTGGTTTCGTCCATGTTGGCGAGGGAACCGGCATACTGCTGTTTGAATTCATCGAAACGCGCCTGGATCTCCGCAGGCCCCTTTACCGGCGACTGAATATAAAGACCGATCGTCGCATAGTCCTCAATCGGCCTGGCGAAGGCGCCTACTGCGTAGGCCAGCTGCTCTTCGGTACGCAGTTTGTCGAACGCCATGTTGCTGAAATGACGCTGCAGCACCTGGGCCTGGGCCTTTTGCTTATAACCGGGCACGGGATGAACCAGTAGATCGATCACCGCCACATCGGCAACATCGATATCCTTTTGCAGTACCAGGGTTTCGCCTGCTTGCGGCAACCAGGCCTTGCTGCGGGCATAGTCGCTGCTGCTGCGCTTTTTCGGCAAAGCCGAAGTCAGCGTCGCGGCCAACGCCTCGATGTCAGCCTGATCATAGTTACCGAAGGCCAGAACCCTCAGCTGCTGCCTTGCCAACGTACGATCGATTTGCGCCTTCAGGTCTGCCGGCGTCATACTTTGGGCCGCCTTGATCAGGGCTTCGGTATCATAACTGCCGGTTCGGGTGAGTTTCTTCAGCTCGCCGAAGGCCTGATAGAAGGGAAATTCCTTCTGCTTGTTTTGCAGCGCACGGACAAAACGATCAACGGCCTGGTCAAACCCCTGTTTATCCAGGTCGATCCTGAGCCCGCCGAGCGCTTCTTTCAGCAACAGCGCCTGCTTGTCGGTAAACCCGCCGATACCGAGCACAGGCCCGTTAAGCGGTTCAAGACCGACCGACATACCGGCGATCGCCGCTTCGGTGCTCAGGGCACTTTGCTGCAGGTTATAGAGATCGGCCCACAGCAGGTTGCCTACAGACGCTTTGATGTCTGCAAGGCCTTCGCCGTTATTGAAATACACATCCAGTTGCCCTTTCGGCTGATTGGCGAAATCAAGGCTGGGCTGCGACCAGATCTTGATGCCGTTACGGTCGTAGCTCAGCACCGGCTTGTCTGATGCCGCCTTCCCCTGGTTTTTCAGGGCAAAGTGCTCAGGCAGCATGCGGTTAACCGTGGGCAGCGCCAGGGCAAACTGACTTGCCTGCTGCCAGCTCGCGATTTCCTCATCCGGCAAAGGCGCGATACGGTATTCGCCGTCATAAAAATGCAGCGTGCTGTCGGTCTGCTCATCCTTGCTGATATACCAGATGCGTAAATGTTCGGGCGTCAGTTGAGCCAACACGTTTTCAATCGCCTTGGCGTCAAAGCGCGCGTAGTAATAAGGCGCATTCAGGGTGTTCTGCAGCGGATAGTTCTGCATACTGGCGGTCAAATCGGCCACATACCCAAATTCATCCTGTTTCTCGAGAAAACGGAATTGATTGTCGAGCGAGGTCCGGATCTCGTCGAAATAACGCGGGTCGACCCCCTGCTTTTTGATCAGCTCTATATATTGCATCACCACGGCAACGATGGCTTCACGGTTGGCCATGCCCTCATCGGTAAGCTCGACGTTGACCGACAAGCTACCATAGTTTCCGTACATATCGGGCGACGCATTGGCCGTCAGCGAAGCGACCCACCCTTTATCACGCAGCACCTGCGCCGGGCTGCCCTGCATCTCGTTGCTAAGCAGATAGGTGATATAGTGATTCGGCTTCAGCGCGAACTGATCGCTGTTATTTTCGATGGTAAAGTCCAGCTTAAGCTGCTTCACGTCCTGATTCGGTTTGTAATAAACCCGCTTTTTGCCCGCGCCCTCAAAGTTCAGCTTGGTACTGACCTTGGGCTTCTCAATTGCTTTATTTTTAATCGACGCAAAGTGTTTTTTCGCAAGGTCCGCCATTTGATCCAGCGGCAGGTTGGACACCAGCGCCACCTTCATGATGTTTGACGAATAATAGCGGTTGTAAAAGGCAACCGTTTGTTCATGCAGCTTGCTGTCCGGCTTGTCACCGAGCGATTCCAAATTGCCGATCAGGAAGCGATTTGCAGGATGATCCGACATCATCAGGCGGGCCAGCTTAAACTGACCAAAAAAGTCCATTTCCCGGCGCATCGACCACTCGGCATTAACCGCATTCTTTTCCTTTTCCGTGTACTCGGGATACAGCATCGGGGCCTTGAAGAAGTCGCTGAAGCGGTCCAACGCGTCATCGTAGGCGTCATTGTTCACCTTGAACATATAATTGGTGATATCGAGCCAGGTGTATGCATTGTGCGCACCGCCATGTTTGGTCATAAACTCCGAATAGTCCTGGGTCCCCGGGTAACGCTCGGTGCCCAAAAACAACATATGTTCCAGGTAATGGGCCATCCCCTGTTGCGTCATGGGATCATTCAGAAGGCCGACCCCGACACTGAGTGCCGCGGCAGATTTCTCTACGCTCGGATCGGACACCAACATCACATCAATACCGTTTTCAAGCGTCAGCGTCTGGTAGCTGCGGTTGTCGCTCGGGCTAATCACCAGTTTGGCGGGTAACTGTGCCGACTCGCTTGTCTGGGTCGAGGTGGTTTGGCACGCGGTCAGTACGGCCAGTGCAAGGCAACTGATAACTAAGCTTTTTTTCATAATTGTCTCGTTCGAATTTACAGACTTGAGTGCGTTCATTGCTCATATAATCAAAAAGTTCGGGCGGAAAATCAAACTTTGCCCCTGAGCTTTTGTAACACTTTGTGTATTCGTTGTTTACACGGGGAACGAGAAGTTAGTAAAAAGGTGATCTGAGCCGGTGTTTGATTACCATTTCGGGCTTGGGTGTCGGGCAACGGATCAATTTTTTACTAACTTACGCGCTGAAAATCCGTCTTTTTGCGTGAAATTTATCCACTCCGAGCCCAGTTTCATGGCACAGTAAGCTGCGAACAGAGTTTTCATCGCCTAGTTGGTAAAATAGTGATCTCTCTCAAATCGACAACGCAATCCAAAGGAAAAAAATGACTAATCTATTGCTACTAATCATGTTTATCCAGGTGCTGTTAACCTTCTCCGTGATGATCATCATGGGGCGCAGGCGTTTCAGCGCGGCTCGCAAGGGAGAGATCGCAATGGGCGATTTTACCGCCATGCGACTGGAAGGGGCTCCGGAAGCCGTGCGTATTGCGGATCGGAATTTTATTAACCAGTTTGAAGTGCCGCTGCTGTTTTTTATCGCTTCGGTCACGGCCCTTCAATTGGCGCCGGATAACGTCTATTTTATCGCGTTGGCCGGCGCCTTTGTTATCACACGCTGCATGCACAGCTACGTGCATCTCACACACAATACCCTGAAGACACGTTATTACCTGTTCCTGACCGGTTGCGTGCTGGTGCTATGCATGTGGTTGGTATTACTGGTTTCTCAGTGGGTTACATCGTCTTAAGCGCAGGCCAAGTCCGGACAGCATGACGGCCAGCGCGTAAAACAGGCTTCCGCCGGAAGATGAGCCGGTACTGCCGTTATTGCCGTCTGACGAATTGTCCTGCTGTAGCAGAGTGTTCTTGACGGGATCCAACGCGCCGGCGGAGGCCGGATCATCATCCAGCACGTAGGCGTCAAACACGGTGACCAGATTTTCCGCTGCCAGCGGAACGCTCTGCTGGCATTGTTCGGTACTGTAGTTCAACACGGGTACATCGCCACAGCGGGACAAGGCCGCAATTTTATCCAGCACGGATAAGCTTGCCTCGGATACCTGACCGAAAACCGTAAAGCCGCCGTTCTGCAGGTCCAGGTTTGCGCTGTTGTCGTCCAGATTAAAGAACCACTGACTTGTGGCACTGTCCTTATTCCCCGCTTGTTTGGCCATGGCAATGGTACCGCGGACGTTTGAATAAACGGGCTCGTTAACGACCGTCGGATACGTTTCGATCGGGGCGAGAGAGTCTATAAAGGTATAGCCGCCTCCCTGGACCACGAACCCCGGCACGGAGCGATGAATAACGCTCGACTGGTAACGGCCCGCATTTACGTATTGCAAAAAGTTAGCAACGGTATTGGGTGTTTGTTCATCAAACAGGTTAATTTCAATATTTCCTTCGCTGGTCTGCAGTTCAACGATGGTCGCCTGGCTTGCAAAGGGCAGCCCGCAACTCAGTAATGCGGCAGCAAGTAGTGTTTTTTTCATTGTTATCTCCTTGTTTGGTGCAGAGCCTACCGTATTGGCGTTGCCCGTCGCCAGTAGAAAATAAAAAAGAAAACAATCGGCTACATGGAGTTACATTTGAAAACATTGTTGCAGGATTAATAGAATAATTAGATATAAAAATCGTAGCTTTAAAAACAAATTGAGCTTATCAAACCTTCTTCTATTTATTACCATTATTTACATTCAAGTCACAAATCGGAAATATCTCATGCATAGTGAGGAAAAGATCTGCGAATTCGGACTCCATCGTGGTGAACCCTATAGCAAGCTTCCGGCTTCGTTTCTAAACTGGATGATTGGCATGAAACATCAGCATGCGGGTTATGCCGCCGAAGAACTTCAGCGCCGTATGCAGGCGGTGAATAACGGTCGTCTGGCATCGATGGAAGATTAAATTGTCGTTTTTTTGTCACCAAATTAGGTTATACTGCGCGGCCTGACTAACAAGACCCGCGTAGTGTGCCGGCTGCCGTCGCATAGCGCGACTGTAAGGCCATTTAATGCGACTATTAGTTTTAACCGGCGTGTTGCTGGTTTCAGCCTGCACCTTTCAGCAGGGCGACTCAGCCCTTGAAGCAAAAACAAATAATGCGATCCGCTACCTGACGGTACTGCACACCAACGATAATCACGGCCGGTTCTGGCAAAACGACAAGGGCGAGTACGGCATGGCCGCACGCAAGACCCTAGTCGATCGCCTCCGTGCAGAGGCGAATGCAAAAGGACACGCCGTATTGTTGCTGTCCGGCGGCGACATAAACACGGGTATTCCCGAATCCGATCTGCAATATGCCGAACCCGATTTTAAAGGCATGGCACTGCTCGGCTACGACGCCATGGCCATCGGCAACCACGAATTCGACAATCCCCTGCCGGTGCTTGAGAAACAGCAAAGCTGGGTCAACTTTCCGTTTTTATCGGCCAACATCATCGACCCGACAAACGGCGCGCCCGTATTTAAACCGTACACCCTGATAGACAAGGGCGGACTCAGTATTGCCGTTATCGGCCTCACCACCACGGATACGGCAAAAATAGGCAATCCGGAGTATATCGGACATTTGCGCTTTGCCGATCCGGTGGAGGTAACCAAAGCGCTTAGCCAGGAAATAGAACAAAAATATCGTCCCGACGTCACCATCGCCGTCACCCATATGGGCCATTACGTTGATGCAAATTTCGGTATCAACGCGCCCGGCGATGTAACCCTTGCGCGTGAATTGCCGGCCGGCACCCTGGACATGATAGTGGGCGGACACTCACAGGAACCGGTGTGCATGGAAGGCCCGAACAAGGCCGATCTGTCGTTTAAACCCGGTGCGGCATGCCGTCCCGACAGACAAAACGGCACCTGGATAATGCAGGCCCACGAATGGGGCAAGTATGTCGGCAAGGCCGAATTCCGCATCGAAGGTGAAAAGGTCGAGCTGGAAAGCTATCAGCTTATTCCGGTCAACCTGCTGGCGGAGGGGGCGAGCAAAGAACACCCGGCATATGCGGGTGAATACATCCGGCAAGATCCGCAAATGCTGGCGTTCCTGACACCGTTTCAGGAAAAAGGCCAGGCCAAACTGGGCGGAAAACTAGGTTTTGTGAACGGCAAGCTAAACGGCGACCGAAATCAGGTGCGGTTTAAGCAGACCAACCTGGGACGCCTTATTGCCAAGGCTCAGTCGGAGCATATGGGCGCAGATTTCGGGATTATCAGCGGCGGCGGGATCCGCGACAGCATCGAATCCGGTGATATCAGCTATAAGGACATAATGCGCGTTCATCCGTTCAAAAACCGCATCAACTATATCGATATGTCGGGTCAGGAAATCACCGACTATCTCTCCACCATCGCCCGTTTCCCGCCCGATTCCGGCGCGTACACCCAGTTCTATAACGTCTCGTTTGAACTCTGCAACGGTGCACTAAGCCAACTGAAGATCGCCGGGAAAGCGGTGGTTCCGACGCAAACCTATCGCATGAGCGTCAACAGCTACAACGCCGCCGGCGGTGACGGTTTTCCCCGCCTGACCGAGCATCCGGGCTTTGTCGCCAGAAGCGATACCGATGCCCAGATACTGGAAGCCTACGTCAGGGCGCACAGCCCGCTTGACGCCGCGGCGCTGGAACCGGCGGGTGAAGTGTCTGTCACTTGCCGATAATCCGTATCATATCCGCCGAGATCTTGGTGAGACCATAGTGGTGAAGACGAGAACGCGAGCCTTCACCGTGGGCCTTCGGCGGATAATACAATTCCTTTCGGTCGGGCTGATCGACCATGGTTTCGTCGAGCGCCGCCCTTATTTCACTTAAGGTTTTTTCCAGACTGCTGCTGAAATTCGGCCGCTTACGAATGGTGTGTCCCAGCTCAATCAAACGGTGGAAATATTTATGTGCTAAATCAATCAGCTCCGGCGGGACATCCTTATTCTGGTTAAGGCTGCTGTCCGGGTACTGAACACAGTATTCAACCAGAGCCAGGTAAAAACATAAGGGCTTATTTGCAAGGGCCACCGGTTTACCGCCTTCACTGTGCGCCAATGTCTTGTTTTTAAGATCGACCACCAAAATAGCCGGTTCGGCTTCGTGCTCAGGAGCCAACAGCGTCTGGCTCACCTTGCGCCGCTTAGATATATGCGGGTACAGCAACAAGGACACGACAAGGGCAAACACCCAGGGCCAAACGCTGAGATACGCAATCCAGGGTGTAACCAGGTGGCTTATCTTGATATGAATCTCACGATTCGGCGCGGCCAAAATACGCTCTTCTAACCGCGATCCGGCGTCTTCATTATTCAGTCGGATCCCTTCGACGGAATCCAGTCTTGCCGCAATGCTTTTTGCGGCGAGTATAGCGTTAAAATCGCCGATATAGGTTTCAACGGCGGCCCGGTTGCCCATATGATTAAGCTGCGGATTCGGCAAGTTCAGTCGTGACAGGTCAAGTGCGATTCGGTTCTCGATCTCGGACACTACGCGTTCACGATTCGCCTCCAGCTGCTGACGAACACCCACTATGTAAACCGACTGGAAAATCAACCAAGCGAGTAGAAAGCCGGCGATCAGTTTATAGTTCATCGTTACGGGGCTCCTTATAAGTCACAGCCTGTCCTTCGCAACGCCAGTAGGTTTCTGCATGCTGGAAATAGTTTGACCCCTGTTCCCTTGCCATATCGAGCAAACTGTTTTGAATCGAACAAAGCAGATCCGTATTCTGTGCGTCCATCTTAAGGTACCACTTGCTTCCGCTGATGCTGTCACTGATAGAGGTAATATAGTTTTTCGAAAATCGCTGCTGATCATCATCGCGCCAATAGGAGGCGATCAGGTCCACCTCGCCTCCGGCCAGCAGTTCACGCAGTTCTTCGTGTGAGCTGGCATACACTATATCCAGCCCGTCGATATTAAGGTCAAGCTGCTTAAATAAACGCTTGGGAAGAATGTGCCCGGAACGGCTGGTCGGGTAATCGAGCAGACCGATACGTTTATCGAGGAAATAGGACTTTTCCAGACGCGGCTTTTCTTTACCGGAAATAAAAAACGCCGTGTAGGCCGGATAGCCTATAACGGGTTGGTAATTGTAGGTAGACTCGCCCATAAAGGCATGCATCATGTTTTCCTTGGCCAGGATCAGATTCGCGATCCCCTTGCCGAGAAATTCGATGGAATCCCCCAACTGGTAACCCCAGTAGACCTTTACTACGCCGTATTGCTTGGCAACCACGGAATCCTGACACAGTTTATTCGCCACCGTATCGGCCAGATAGCGCGTCGGCACATAGACCACCAGCCGTTCCTGATTCGTTTTTGAACCGGTTTCGCAACTCGTTGATACTTCGATAAACAACGGCAAGTCCACATCATCCATTTTGGCACTCGCTTTTCCCAACCACCACGTAGTCAGAAAAGCCAGACATAAAATTGTAACAAGCGAAGCAAAAGGCAAAGCGGGTAATTTCAAACGCAAGATGTTAGACCACTCATTATTATTTAGCGGCCCATTTCAACAAGTTTTCTTACTTATTACAATAGGTAATCTTACTGGATTTATATAACGCATTGTTTTAAAACATATATTAACAAGTAATTATGAATCCCGTTGAGTGCTTTTTACTTTTGTGAAAATCTGGACAATTCCACACTGCAAATTTAACTTCCGGCTTTGGGAAAACAATGAAGTCACAACAATTTATTAAAAAATTGGCTCTCGGCTCGGCAATGGTAGCCGTTTTGTTAACGGCGCAGAGCAGCCTGGCGTGGAGCAAAAAAGGTCACAGAGTCGTCGGCAAGCTAGCCGAACTTCATTTAACCGACACCACCAAGGCCGCGATTCTGCCGCTGCTGGATGGCGACAAACTGGCCGAAGTGACCAACTGGCCGGATGAAATGCGCTCCGATCCGGGCGAATTCTGGCAAAAGCAATCCACTCGCTGGCACTACATCAATATCAAATCCGCCGACGAATTTAACCCGGGCCACTACCATGCGGTCGGCAACAAGGCCGAGGTAGACAATGCCTATACGGCGATGCTGACGGCGATTGAAAAACTGAAAAGCGACAAAACCCCGCTTGCCGAAAAACAGTTCTATTTCCGTTTCCTGACCCACCTGGTCGGTGACATTCACCAGCCGATGCACGTAGGACGCAAAGATGATCGCGGCGGCAACCTGGTGAAGGTTAAGTTTTTCCGCGACGAAACCAACCTCCACAGCCTGTGGGATCGTGGCCTGGTTGAATACGAAAACCTGTCCTTTAGCGAATTTGCCGACTTTATCGATACCGATAACGCAGAACTTATCGCCGAATACCTCGACAGCCAACCATCAGACTGGGTTTTCGAATCCTTTAATATCGCCAAGGGGCTCTACAACATAGAAGACGGCGATTTTGGCTATACCTATGTTTACCAACATATTCCAACGGTAAAAACCCGCCTGTTACAGGGTGGGATAAGGCTCGCGGGGCTGTTGAACTGGTTGTTCGACGACTCGGCAAAACCGCTGCAAAAGGCGCTGAAGATGCCTGTCAGCAAGAATGAAACAATTAAACATTAACTTCTAATTAAACAACCTAAACACGGGAAATCAACAAAATGAAAAACCTTCGTCTCTCAAAAGTTGCAGGCGCTATGGTGGTTGCTATGGGTCTTTCGACCTCTGCATTCGCCGCAGACACCTCTTCTTCGTTGAAAGGACAAATCTTGGGTCCTAAGGGGAACCCTGCTGCTAATACCAAAATTATCATCGTTCACGAACCTACCGGTACTCGCCGTGTAGTTACAACCAACGATGCAGGTACGTACAACGCGTCAGGCCTTCGTGTTGGTGGCCCGTACACTATCACCATCGACTCAGACCG